>SLKB01000251.1 GCA_007134805.1 Paracoccaceae bacterium | reverse complement strand
TATTTCGGTCTGGGCGGGTCCGATGCGAACGAGACGAATGTCAAGCTTGTCTGGTATGTCCAGAACGTGCTGGGCCGGCCCGAAAAGCGCAAGATCATCTCGCGCTGGCGGGGCTATCACGGCTCTGGCCTGATCACAGGCTCACTGACCGGCCTCACGCCCTTTCACGCGAAATTCGGCCTGCCGCTTTCCGAGATCATCCATACCGAGGCGCCCTACTATTTCCGTCGCCCCCGCCGTGACATGTCCGAAGCAGAGTTTACGGCGCATTGCGCGAGCGCCCTCGAAGAGCTGATCGAATGCGAAGGACCCGAAACCATCGGCGCCTTCATCGGCGAGCCGATCCTCGGGACGGGCGGGATCGTGCCGCCGCCGGCGGGCTATTGGGAGGCGATCCAGCCGATCCTGAAGAAGCACGATATCCTGCTGATCGTGGATGAGGTCGTTACTGGCTTTGGTCGCTTGGGCACGATGATGGGCTCGACTCATTACGGCATCACGCCTGACATCATCACCATCGCCAAGGGGCTGACCTCGGCCTATGCGCCGCTCTCAGGCTCGATTGTCAGCGACGATCTCTTCAAGGTGCTCGAGGATGGCACGGACAAGTTCGGCCCCTTTGGCCATGGCTGGACCTATTCGGCGCACCCCATTGGCGCGGCCGCCGGTGTCGCCAATCTGAAACTGGTGGACGAGTTGGGCCTTGTGCAGAACGCGCGCGAAACCGGCGCCTATTTCCAGCAGGGATTGAAAGCCGCCCTCGGCACACACCGTTTCATGGGCGATGTGCGCGGCGAAGGCTTGATGGCGGCAGTCGAGCTGCAACGCGACCCTGGCACGGGTACCGACTTCGATCCCGCCGACAAGATCACGGCGCAGGTCGTGGGCGCCATGGCGCGCCACGGCGTGATCGCCCGCGCCATGCCGCAAGGTGAAATCATCGGCTTCGCACCCCCGCTCTGCATCACTCCAAACGAGATCGATCGGGTCGTAGAAGTCACGCGGGCAGCGATCGATGAGGTGACAGGCGCACTCTGAGATGCTGCGCATGATGGCCCGGGACACGCTACCGGGCCTTTTCCCGCCAATGCGATTGCGCGCCAGCCAGGACCCTGACCGCCAATGACCACGACCAACCCGAATTTCACCGATGCCGAATACAAGGAACGCATCGCCCGCTGCCGCGCCGAGATGGAGGTGCTTGGGCTGGACCTTCTGATCATCTCGGACCCGTCCAACATGAACTGGATCTCAGGCTATGACGGCTGGTCCTTCTACGTGCATCAGGCAGTACTCTTGCCCCTTGAAGGAGAGCCAGTCTGGTGGGGCCGCGGCATCGATGCGCCCGGCGCCCGGCGCACCGTGTTCATGCACGATCCCGACAACATCGTCCCCTATGATGACAGCTATGTGCAAAATCGCCAGAAACATACCATGGAGGCGCTGGCCGTCCTGATCATCGAACGCGGTTGGAACACTGGCTGGATCGGCGTCGAGATGGACAATTACTATTACTCGGCCTTGGCCCATGCGACACTGGTCAATCACCTGCATGAGGCGCGCTTCGTCGATGCGACCGGGCTGGTGAACTGGCAGCGGCTCGTCAAGTCACCTTCCGAGATCCTCTATATCCGCCGCGCCGCGAGGATCGTCGAGCGCATGCATCAGGTGATCCTCGATGTGGCCGAGCCCGGCATGCCGAAGAACAAATTGGTGGCCGAGATCACCCGCGCAGGTATCGAAGGCGCGGATGGGCAATGGGGCGATTACCCGGCGATCGTTCCGATGGCGCCCTCGGGCCTCGATGCAACGGCGGCGCATCTGACCTGGGATGACCGTCCGATGCGCCCGGGCGAATCGACTTTTTTCGAGATCGCAGGCGCGCATCGTCGCTATCACTGCCCGCAATCCCGCACGTTGTTCTTCGGCACGGTCCCAGACCTGTACCGTCATGCCGAAGAGGCAGTTCTCGAGGCGACTGAAGCTGGGCTTGCGCAATGCTATCCCGGCGGGCGGGCGGAGAACGTCGCCAACGCCTTCAACGCCACGCTGAACAAGCGCGGCTTCGAGAAGGACAATCGTTGCGGCTATTCCGTGGGTCTGGCCTATCCGCCGGATTGGGGCGAGCGCACAGTCTCGCTGCGGCGTGGTGACATGACCGAGCTGAAGCCCGGCATGGTGTTGCATTTCATGCCCGCGATCTGGCTTGAGGATGGGGGGCTCGAGATCACAGAACCCGTCCTGATCACCGATCAGGGCCCAGAGCTTTTATGCAAGACCCCTCGGCATATTTTCGTCAAGTGAAGCAGCGTGACAGCTCCGGTCCTGACCCTCGCGCAGTTTCTGCTGCAGCGCCTCGGGGCATAGTGTGACACATCAGCCGATCATCAGATGATCATCACTCAGGCTGCGGTAGAACAGGTTGAGGCGCTGCAAGGCGATGCGCAAGACGATCTTGCCCGACCGCGCCGACCATCCAAGCGCGTTTTCGGCCGCCTCCACGCCCTCGAGCCGACAGCAGCAACGCAGAACCATGTCACCAAGCCCCGGCCCCAGTTCGAGGAAAACCGACAGAATCCGCTGGCGGGCCGATTTCGTTCCGGGCGGCGCGATATTCGGGCCAGGGATCTTGCGCTTTTCGAGCGCGGTGACGAAGGCCTGGACGCAGTCGAAGGTCACATGCTCCAGCTGCGCCATGACGAAATCCTCGCGCAGTCGCTCGGCAGCATGCACCAGCTCCTGGCTCAGAAACCGCTCACCATTCTTGTCGCGCCGCCGCGCCAACACGGAAACCGGGCTTTCGGTGTGGCCGTAACGCACACGCCGCAAGACCGCGGGCTCGGCGCCGCGCTCAATCCCGTCGCGCGGGTCCGAGAGGTCGCGCAGCGCGGCGCGCCCGGACGCGCTGATCACATAGCTTGACACCCGGCCCTGTTTCTTGATCGACAACCAGTCCTTGAGCGCCATGGCCTCGGCCACATGCCGATCCATGACGGCAATACGATGCGAAACCCCTTCGTCATCTTCCCCTGTAATGACGGCCTTGGGTAGATCGGCGGCGACGATGAGCAGGGACCCCGCGCGCGCCAGATGCTTGAGATGCGAGAGCGCCTCCTGCTCGAGCGGACACTCTTCACCCATCGCCGAGGTAATCCTGAGACATTGAGCAGTCATCTTTGCAGCCTCCACAGTGGTTGCCATCTGCTTGGGTTCGCGCAACGTCGCGTCGAGACGGTTGAGAGCATCATCTACCAGCGGGTCGTCGCGGCGGTTTTCAAAGCGGCGGACCTGCCGCATGATCGTCGAGGCGTGACATCCATGGTTCCGCGCAAGAGCGCGCAACGAGACACCACCTGCGACGTGAGAGAGATAAAGACGCACCCCATCGGGGACCCAGCCGGGCAGGCCATCGAGATCCTGCGGCAGCGCTTCATTGGAAATCTGGCCACGGGAAGACATTTTGGCCGCGCTCCCTTCCGAGACTTCAACCTATAGTTGTAATTGTTAGGTTTTGATTAACCGTCTTTTTCATGCTCCCAGAATGGTTTCGATTTCCTAAATCGAATTGAAGCCAGCGCGCGGTCGGTTGGTCAGGGCACGCAACACCTCGAAACTCGTGCAACTATCGGGACCAGCCAAGATGACAGGAGTATGTCAATGCAGATCGCACCCCACCCGCTCGAGATGATGATTCGTCCCCGGATGCTGATCACCGCGGCACGTCACGCGCTTGCCGAATACAACCGTGAGGTGTTCCTGCCGCGCCTGCTGGGCCTGACGATGGGCCGCCAGCTTCCCGATCCTGCGGCAGCGCTGCACTCGCTGATCGATGTCGAGCGGCATTTCGAATCAGCGCGTAAGCGTCATGATGCCAGCTGGCGCGCGCCCGACCATATCGCGGTGCTTACTGCGTTGCTGCACGAAGCTGCATTGTGCCATCAACTCGCGGCTGCCCCAGTAACACTCGACCATGATCGGGAACCGAAACTGCGCGCTGCCGGGTAAGCCTCACAGGAGGCAGGCAACCTCTGGGGAAACCTCTATCTGTGCCAATGCTTCGTCCAAGACCTCCAGCCCGGCGCCGGGCCGATGCGATTTATCCGACAGGACGCGGCGCCACTGGCGCGCGCCTGGCTGACCGGCAAAGGCGCCAAGCATGTGCCGTGTTATGGCCGCGAGCCGCGCGCCCGCCGCAAGCTCGCGCGCGATGTAGGGCCGCATCGCCGTGATGGCAGAGTGCATGCTGCGCACGCGTCCCGGCTCGGGCGCCACGCCAAAGATCCTCTCATCCGCGCCAAGTAGAATATCCGCCGGCCGCTGATAAGCCGCTCGCCCGACCATCACGCCATCGAGCCCGCAGGCCAGAAGATCCTCGGCTTGCGCGAGCGATGTCACACCGCCATTGATGGTGATACGAAGCCGCGGAAACTCTGCCTTCATGCGGATCACGAGACCATGATCAAGGGTCGGGATCTCACGATTATCCTTCGGCGACAGCCCTTGCAGCCAGGCCTTCCGGGCATGGATGATCACATGCCCGACCCCGGCTTCTGTGATATGCTCAAGAAAATGGGGCAAGGCGTCCTCAGGATCCTGATCGTCGACCCCGATCCGGCATTTCACTGTGATCTCGGCCGCGCTTGACGCAATCATCGCCCGGCAGATTTCCGCGACATGGGCGGGTCGCTGCATAAGGACGGCACCGAAACAGCCCGACTGGACCCGGTCAGAGGGACAGCCGCAGTTGAGGTTGATCTCACGATATCCTGCCCGGTGCCCGAGTTCCGCAGCCCGGGCAAGTTCCTCCGGATCCGACCCGCCGAGCTGCAAGACTACTGGATGTTCCTGCGGCGCGTGCTGCAACAAGTGCAACGCCCCGCCCCGCACCAAGGCCGGCGCCGTGACCATTTCAGTGTAGAGCTGTACCTGCTGCGACAGCATCCGGTGGAACATGCGGCAATGCCGATCGGTCCAGTCCATCAT
>SLKB01000060.1 GCA_007134805.1 Paracoccaceae bacterium | reverse complement strand
GCGCGCTCGAATTGCACGACCGGTTGATGCCGCTGCATCTGGCGATCTTCGCGGAACCCGGGCTGGTGGGTGCGAAATACGGGCTCGCGCGGCTCGGCAAATGCACGGAGGATGTGCGGCTGCCCTTGTTGGGGCTCACCCAGTCCGCGCGGCTTGGCATGGATGCTGCGATGCGCCATGCGGGTCTCATCAATTAGACCGCCCGACCGCGCGCAAGCTGTCTCTGTCCAGATCAACCCAGACCAATCGATGGCGCGTGGGCGGTGCGTCCGGGTCTCCCAGACGCGCGGCCTCGGCACTCTCGGGCGCGGGCCAGAAGACGCCGGAGGCCCGCACGCGCAACTCTGACGAGGGCAGAATGTAGCTCACCCGCAGGTTGCCGGGGCCGGGGCGCTGCGGCCAGTGGACCGTGTCCAGCTCAGGCGGACCAAGATGGGCCGCATTTGCCGAGTCATGCGCCGCGAGACGGCCCCCCGCGCTTTGCGGTTGCGGATCCTGCAGCGCGGGATGTGCCAGCAGATCGCGCATCGCCCCATGGAGCCCGTCACCATCGAACGGATCCAGATTGCTGCCACCCATCACGACCAAGGGCGCCTCTGGCGGCGCCATCGGCAGACGGTTGTCGAGGAAATGCGTCCAGAACGCGGTTTCGTCATGGTTGCGATGCAGGTTGCGCGTCCCGCGACCACCGAACACCGGAGGGCCAGCCTGATAGATCAGCAGATGCAGGCTCTGCCCGTCGATCAGGATCGGCACATCCCAATGCCCCGTGCTCGAGAGGCGCTGGAGTGCAAGCACCTCGTCCGCAAGCACTGCGCCCGAGACATCCTCGGGGAGCAGCGCGCCGGGCAGATCGCGCCACAGGAACTGCGAGAAATCGCGGGCATTGGCGTCATCCACGGGGAAATTCGAAAGAAGCGCGAGCGCTCTTTCCCCGCGAAAGCGCCCGTAGCCTTGTGTGTCATCCGCAGTGTCGTGGCGCCCATCCCCGGTCATGTCGCGCCCGGTGCGCAGCCCGGCATTGGAGGAGAAGGCAAAGGTTGCGGTGAACGCATGGCCCATCTCTGCAATCACATCGCGAAAGGCGCGCAGGGCGACGAGATCGTGATCATGATCAAGCCCAGAGAGGACCAGAACATCCGGGGCGATATGGGCGATCAACTCAGCCTTGTGCAGCACCGCCCGATCGCGGGCCAGGATATCCTGCAGGGCATAGCCAGGCCCGCGGCCGCCCAGATCGATCCGCCAGAAAGCGAGCCGCAACTCGGCCTGCGCCGGGGGCGACCAGAACGCAAGCGCGGCGCTCAGGAATAGGCCGAGCGCGGCGCGTCCGGGGTGGCTTCGGCGGCTCTGGCCATGCGGCGGCGTTCGGCGCGGATCATCTGTGCCACGCGATGCATGCCGATTCCGCGCATGATCAGGCTGACGGGAATAAAGGCCCAGAGCGTCACCCCCCAGATGAGCGCGAGCGGTGTTTCCAAGGTCACGGGTTGCACCAGAAAACTGGAGAAATGCAACAGCGCCGGAAGGGAGAATGGCAGCACAATCCCTAACAGGACGTTAATCTGCGCATCCCGCTCCAGCCGGAAGACGACATCGACCCCTTGTGTCGGATCGAAATTGGGCAGGTTGATCCAGACATTGAAGGACGCATCCCGACGGGGCCAATACCCGGTTACAATCGCGACAAAGAAGGCGAGAATACCGAGAAGCGAGAGCAGATAGGCGAGAGCGGCCACGGACTGAACATGGGCGATATGTGTCTCGGGCACACCCGCGGGCAGCGAACTGACCAGCAGCCGGACAGGACTGAACGAGAAATCCATGAGTTGTCCCAGCCATTGTGCGAACTGCATCAGCCATGTGTCCGAGCCTTGAAGCAGGGTCGCATCACGCTGATGAAAGGTCACGAGCATTATGATCGCGAAGACAATCAGGAATCGCGTGCGATTGTAGGGCTTGGCATCACGAAACTCGATCAGCCCGGGATTGGACGCGGTGTACTCCGCCATCACGACGATCGCCGCGATCAGCGCCAGAAGGGTCGCCCCCTGCGAGAGGTCCTGAGAGATCCCCGGAGTGAGCAGGGCCGGCAACAGAACCAGCAGTGCAACGCAAAACCCGCGCACCAGACATTGAGCCGCATTCGCGATCACGACAAGACTGCCCCACACATATCCACGTGGCGGCGCACCGGCAGCAGTGTCGATCCGAAAACCGTACAGCCGGTCTGCACGCGCCTGCCTCAAAATTGCCACAATTCTGCCCATGAAGCGCCCTTCTTACAAGTGACGGCTTCAGGCTGCCTCAACTGTGTTGCGATTTCGACAAGGAACTGTCGCGCGTTTGCATCAAGTTTTACCAGGATGCAGCCGCGCATCGCGCGACTGCCCTTGATTCTGTGTGCTTTTCTTGCTCAGACCCAGGGTCGGCTCTGCGCCTCACGGGATTCAAACGCGTCAATTGCAGATACTTTTTCGAGTGTCAGCGCGATATCATCCAGCCCGTTAAGCAGGCAATGCTTGCGAAACGGGTCAATCTCGAAGTGGAAGCTCTGCCCATCGGCGCTGGTGACTGTCTGCGATTCGAGGTCGATTTCGATGCGGGCATTCTCGCCCTTGCGCGCGTCTTCCATCAGGATATCGATCTGTTCCCGGGGCAGGGTGATCGGAAGGATGCCGTTCTTGAAGCAGTTGTTGTAGAAGATGTCGGCAAAGCTCGTCGAGATCACGCAGCGGATGCCGAAATCCAGCAACGCCCATGGCGCGTGTTCGCGGCTGGATCCGCAGCCGAAATTATCGCCCGCAATGAGGATCTCGGCCTTGCGATAGGCCGGCTGATTGAGCACGAATTCGGGGATTTCGGTGCCATCCGCGCCGTAGCGCATCTCATCAAAGAGGTTCTTTCCCAGCCCCGTGCGCTGAATGGTCTTCAGGAACTGCTTGGGGATGATCATGTCCGTGTCGATATTGACCAGCGGCATGGGGGCGGCGACACCGGAAAGGGTCGTGAATTTTTCCATGGCAGGGGGCTCCGTGTTTGGATCAGGTCAGGGGTGGGGGCAGCGGTCGAGGGGGAAATGATCTGGCGCGGCACTGTCCGGGAAGCCGCACTTCGCGCGGCCTGGCAGGCCAGCCGGGGGGCGCGACATGCGCCGCTGCGCCGTTGAGCGCCCGACCAGAGGCGCGCCCAAGCGCAAACGCGCCCCAGCCTCGGAGCGCCCGGAGGTATCCGGACGCACCTTGCGCCGTGTCCGCCTTCGCGATGCACATGCGCGGTCTCAGGCAGGTTCGCGCATCAATTCGCGGACATCCGTCAGACGGCCGGTGATCGCAGCGGCAGCGGCCATCGCAGGTGACATCAGATGCGTGCGCCCGCCGCGGCCCTGACGCCCTTCGAAATTGCGGTTGGACGTCGCCGCGCACCGCTCTCCGGGCGACAGCTGGTCAGGGTTCATCGCAAGGCACATGGAGCATCCCGCGAGCCGCCATTCAAAGCCTGCATCGATGAAGATCTGCGCCAGCCCCTCTTCCTCGGCCTGCGCACGCACGAGGCCCGAGCCCGGCACGACCATGGCGCGCAGCCCGTCCCTGATCTTGTGGCCCTTGAGGATCGCTGCGGCGGCGCGCAGATCCTCGATCCGGCCATTGGTACAGGACCCGATGAAGACTGTGTCGATCTCGATCTCGGTGAGCTTCTGGCCGGGCGTCAGGCCCATGTAGTCGAGCGCACGGCGTACCGCCTCGACCTTGCCGCCCGAAAAGCTTTCGGGCGCGGGCACGGCGCCCGAGATCGGCAGCACGTCTTCGGGCGAGGTGCCCCATGTCACCACGGGCGCGATGTCTTCGGCGGCGATGGTGATGATCTTGTCCCAATGCGCGTCGTCATCAGACTTCAACGTCTTCCACCACGCAAGCGCGGCTTCCCATTGCGCAGCCTTGGGCGCGTGCGGGCGGCCTTTCACATAGTCGAAGGTCTTCTCGTCAGGTGCGATCAGGCCGGCGCGCGCGCCCCCTTCGATCGCCATGTTGCACACTGTCATGCGCCCTTCCATCGACAATTCGCGAATGGCCTGGCCGCAATACTCGATCACATACCCGGTGCCGCCGGCTGTCCCGGTGCGGCCGATGACCGACAAGGTGATGTCCTTCGCCGTGACGCCGGGCGGCAGCGACCCCGTGATCTCGACCTTCATGTTCTTCGATTTCTTCTGGATCAGCGTCTGCGTCGCCAGAACATGCTCGACCTCGGAGGTGCCGATCCCGTGGGCCAGCGCGCCAAAGGCGCCATGTGTCGCCGTGTGACTGTCGCCGCACACCACGGTCATGCCCGGCAGCGTCCAGCCCTGCTCGGGGCCCACGATATGCACGATTCCCTGCCGCACATCGTCCACCGGATAGTAATGCACGCCGAATTCGCGCGCGTTACGGTCAAGCGCCTCGACCTGGATTCGGCTCTCGGGGTTCTTGATGCCCTGAAGCCGGTCTGGCGTGGTGGGCACGTTGTGATCGGGCACGGCGATGGTCTTGTCGGGCGCGCGCACCTTGCGGCCGGCCATCCGCAGCCCTTCAAAGGCCTGGGGGCTGGTGACTTCATGCACCAGGTGGCGATCGATATAGAGAAGGCAGGTGCCATCGTCGGCCTCATGGACCAGATGGGCATCCCAGATCTTGTCGTATAATGTCTTCGGAGCAGTCATGATGACCTCTCGTCTTCGTGTGATGTGATGTGATGCTTGGACGGCGGGCAGCGCGGATCAGCGCAGTCGCCCGAGAACCGAGCGGTCGACGTTCGGGAAACGCTGCGGCAGGCGCACGTGATCGCTCATGTCGAAAAATCGCAACATGCTGGCTGTGATACGCCTGAATCACCGGCATGGCAACGGGTTTGGGCCCCTCCCGGCCGCAGTATATGCCGATATTGTGAGCGCGGCGGTCCCGGATCGCTCAGTCCTGTTGAGAAACTGTCACCGCGATGCTATATTC
>SLKB01000094.1 GCA_007134805.1 Paracoccaceae bacterium | reverse complement strand
GCGAGGATCGCCATAAGGATCCCGGCCCCGATATTGCGGGCGCTCATCTTTTTCTTCTTCGGTCGCGTCTCGGCCATGGCTTGCCTCATGTGATGCGCTGTGGGTGCAGGCGCGCGGTTTCTGGCCTGTGTAAGGAATGCCGCGCATGGGGGCAAGCGCTGCGCGATCACGAGTGTCATGGCGCACGCGCACGGTCTTCTGGCAGACTGCGCCTTGTCTACTGGTCCATGGTTGCGCATCATGGTGACAGCTGAAAGATGGTGTATTGATGACCGAATCCAGAGACGGCGCAACCCTTCCGCTGAGCGACCTTCGCCTTCTTGTCACCCGGCGCCAGACTCTCGCGTTGATGGGCACGAGTGCTGCGGCGTTGACGATCTTGTCGCCTGCAACTGCACGCGATGACCAAGGCGGTCATGCTGTGGTCGCATTCGAGGCGGCGGACGGGTCGGCGCTCCACGGGTCGGATGGACGCGCTTTTATGGTTTCGAATTTGCCAGGCTGACTGGGCGCGCGCCAGACCATCGCAGCGGTTGATGTTGCGGAGCCTGCATGCGACATGGGCGCATGCTTTCCTACCAACACAGCTATCATGCGGGGAATCTGGCGGATGTGCACAAACATGCGCTGCTCGCCTGGATGCTTGCGCAGATGGTAGCGAAGGACAAGCCGCTGAGCTTCATCGACACGCATGCCGGACGTGGGCTCTATGATCTGGGCAGTGTCGAGGCGCGGAAGACCGGTGAGGCGCAGGCGGGAATCGAGGCGCTTGCCGACCGCTTTGCGCCAGACGATCCTTATGCGCGCATGCTCAGCGCAGTGCGCGCGCAGCACGGGCCCATGGCCTATCCCGGCACGCCGCTGATCGCGCGGCATCTGCTGCGCCCGCAGGACCGTATGACGCTTGCCGAATTGCACCCGGGCGAACATGAGGCGCTGCAAACCGTGATGGCGGGGAGTGGGGCGCGGATCTATCGCCGTGACGGGTTGGCGCTGGTGCTTTCGATGGCGCCACCCGCGCCGCGGCGCGGTGTCGTGATTATCGACCCCTCCTACGAGGTCAAGGACGATTATACGACGCTGCCCGAGGTGCTGCGCAAGCTGCGGCGCAAGTGGAATGTCGGTGTCCTCCTGCTGTGGTATCCCGTCCTTGCAGCGGGGCTGCAGAACGCGATGCTTGCGCAGATCCGCGCCGATCACCCTGATGCCGCGATCTTCGAGACCCGCTTTCCACCGGCGCGGGCGGGCCACGGGTTGCACGGCGCGGGGCTGGTGGTGCTCAACCCGCCATTCGGCCTGAAGGACAGGGCGGCGCAGGTCGATGCCCTGATGCGCGGCCAATGACCGTGCCTTTCTGTGCCTGACGCGTCTGATTTGCTGGCCTAGAGCCTTGCCACAGCCGCTTGGGGCGCCTATAGAGCGCGCAGTCAACGCGATCCACGATCGCGGGGGTGTTAAAGGGCGTGGACCATGACAGGCGCTGGCGTGTCAAGGTGGCCCCCTGAAGTCCCGTGCCCCGAACCGGGGCCGGGTCAAAGACCGGCGGACCCAACCGCCTGGCCTGAAACATGATGCAAAAGGAACCAAGACTGTATGTGCGCTAAAGCAACCATGGAAGAATTCGAGGCTCTGCTGAACGAGAGCCTCGAGATGGACACCCCCGATGAGGGCTCTGTCGTCACTGGCAAGGTCATCGCCATCGAGGCAGGCCAGGCCATCATCGATGTCGGCTACAAGATGGAAGGCCGCGTCGATTTGAAGGAATTCGCAAACCCGGGCGAGGCCCCGCAGGTCGAAGTCGGCGATGAGGTCGAAGTCTATCTCGAGCGCGTCGAGAATGCCCGCGGCGAGGCTGTCGTCAGCCGCGAGAAGGCCCGCCGCGAGGCCGCCTGGGACCGCCTCGAGAAAGCCTATGCCGACGAGGCGCGTGTCGAAGGCGCGATCTTCGGCCGCGTCAAGGGCGGCTTCACGGTCGATCTCGGCGGTGCGGTCGCCTTCCTGCCGGGCTCGCAGGTCGATGTGCGCCCCGTGCGCGATGCCGGCCCGCTGATGGGGCTGAAACAGCCCTTCCAGATCCTGAAGATGGACCGCCGCCGCGGCAATATCGTCGTGTCGCGCCGCGCGATCCTCGAAGAATCCCGTGCCGAGCAGCGCGCGGAAGTCATCGCCAAGCTCGCCGAGGGTCAAGTCGTCGACGGGGTGGTCAAGAATATCACCGAATACGGGGCCTTTGTCGATCTCGGCGGTGTGGATGGGCTTCTGCACGTCACCGACATGGCGTGGCGCCGCGTCAACCACCCCTCGGAGGTTGTCAATATCGGCGAGACGATCAAGGTGCAGGTCATCAAGATCAACAAGGACACGCACCGCATCTCGCTCGGTATCAAGCAGCTTCAGGCCGACCCCTGGGATTCGGTCGAAAGCCAGTATGCACTGGGTTCCGTCCACAAAGGCCGTGTCACCAATATCACCGATTACGGCGCCTTCGTTGAACTGGAAGCGGGTGTCGAGGGTCTGGTCCATGTCTCTGAAATGAGCTGGACCAAGAAGAACGTGCACCCCGGCAAGATCGTCTCGACCAGCCAGGAAGTCGAGGTCATGGTGCTTGAAATCGACGGTGCCAAGCGCCGCGTCAGCCTCGGCCTGAAGCAGACCATGCGCAACCCGTGGGAAGTCTTCGCCGAAACCCACCCCGTGGGCACCGAGATCGAGGGCGAGATCAAGAATATCACCGAATTCGGCCTGTTCGTGGGGCTTGAAGGCGATATCGACGGCATGGTGCACTTGTCGGACATAAGCTGGGATCAGCGCGGCGAAGATGCGATCCAGGATTTCCGCAAGGGCGACATGGTCCGCGCGGTCGTCTCGGAAGTGGATACCGAGCGCGAGCGGATCTCGCTGTCGATCAAGGCACTCGAGAATGACAATTTCTCGGATGCGGTCGAGGGCGTGAAACGCGGCTCGATTGTCACCTGTGCGGTCACCGCGATCGAGGATGGTGGCATCGAGGTCGAGTATAACAGCATGAAGAGCTTCATTCGCCGCTCTGACCTGGCCCGTGATCGCGCCGACCAGCGCCCCGAGCGGTTCCAGGTCGGCGACAAGGTCGATGCGCGCGTCACCAGCGTGGACAGCAAGACCCGTCGCCTGGGCCTGTCGATCAAGGCGCGCGAGATTGCCGAGGAAAAGGAAGCCGTCGAGCAGTATGGCTCTTCCGATGCCGGTGCATCGCTGGGCGATATCCTTGGTGCGGCGCTCAAGGATCGGAACTGACCGGAACAGCCGGTCGGCATGACGACATCGGGCCCCGGCATCCGCCGGGGCCCTTTTTTTCGCCATGGACCCCCTCGATGGTGCAAATGCAGGTTTTCACTATTTCTTCGCCCGGTTTTTCATCCTATAGTCGCTGCAAAAGAATACGCTCGAGACAGAGGGCGGCGGCTGCCAGCGGGGGGTGGACCATGATCCGATCTGAGTTGATCCAGATTATTGCGGATGAAAATCCGCATCTATATCAGCGAGATGTCGAGCGGATCGTGAACACGATCTTCGAGGAGATCACGGATGCGCTGGCGCGCGGGGAACGCGTGGAATTGCGCGGCTTCGGGGCTTTTTCGGTCAAGAAGCGGGACGCGCGCATCGGGCGTAATCCGCGCACCGGCGAGAGCGTCGCGGTCGAAGCCAAAGCCGTGCCGTTTTTCAAGGCCGGCAAGCTCTTGCGCGACCGGTTGAATGGATTGGAGGTCTGAGCCGCGATGATGGCTTATCTGAAATATGGGTTCACAGCGCTCATCGCGCTCATTCTGGTCACGGTTGCGCTGGCAAATCGCTCGATCGTCACTGTGCAGCTGCTGCCGGAAGCGTTGGCCTCGATTCTGGGGTTCAATTTCAACGTCACATTGCCGCTCTTTCTGATCCTCGCGCTTGCCGTCGGCACCGGGTTGCTGCTCGGTTTCATCTGGGAATGGTTCCGCGAGCATGCCTATCGGGCTGAAGCCGCGCGGCTGCGCCGGAAGAACGACGAGATGCGCGATGAATTGGAGCGCGCGCGCCAGAGGCTGCCGCATTCCGGCAAGGATGAGGTTCTTGCGCTCGTTGACTCACGATAGGGCCCGATGCCTTCGGTTGATGTCAAGATCTGCGGCCTGAAGCGCGCGCAGGACGTTGAGGCCGCAGTGGCGGCGGGTGCGCGCTATGTTGGCTTTGTCTTTTTCCCGAAATCCCCGCGCAACCTGAGCTTTGGCCAGGCTGCGGGGCTTGCGCAGCAGGTGCCGGCGTCCGTCGGCCGCGTCGCCCTGTCCGTCGATGGCGATGATGATTTCTTCGACCGCCTGCTGAACCGCGTGCCGATCGACATGCTGCAGCTTCATGGCGCTGAGACACCGGCCCGCGTGGCCGAGTTGCGGGCGCGCTATGGGGTGCCGGTGATGAAGGCCGTGGGCGTGGCGAGCGCCGCGGATCTGCCTCGACTTGCCGAGTATGAGGCAGTGGCCGACCGGATTCTCGTGGATGCCAAGCCCGCACCAGAGGCCGATCTGCCGGGAGGCAACGGGCTGCGCTTCGACTGGCGCCTGATTGCGGGGCGCACCTGGCGCGGCCCATGGATGCTGGCCGGCGGGCTTGACTCGGACAATGTGGCCGAGGCGATCCGCCTGACCGGCGCGCGCACGGTCGATGTGTCCTCCGGCGTGGAGGCGGCCCCGGGCATGAAGGATCCGGACAGGATGCGCGCGTTTATCGGCGCGGCGCAAGCTGCGGGCCGCGCGGAACTGCCACAGCTCTGATCATCCAGTCGTCTCGTGAGCCGCGCTCGCGTGCGCCGGGATCGGCTGCGGGCGGCACCTGGCCGGGTGTTCGGGGCGATTGAGCGTGAGGATCGCCTCGAGCCCGCTGTTGCACTCGGTGAGATCCGACAGTCGCAGCGGGTCAAGCGCAGCATAGAACGCCTCGACCGCACGGGCGAGATGCGGACGCATCCGGCAATGCTCGCGCAAGGGGCAGGTGTTCTGTTCTGAGAAGCACTCGATAAAGGGCAGGTC
>SLKB01000064.1 GCA_007134805.1 Paracoccaceae bacterium | reverse complement strand
CGACGATTTCGGCTTCAACAGCCGTCTGCGCGTTCAGTTCGATCTGTCGGGCGAAACCGATGGCGGCCTGGCATTCGGCGGCTCGATCCGCGCTGACAACGCAGCCGGCGCTGGCGGTGGCAACATTGAGGCAGCCACTCCTGGCATGTCGGAAGGTAGCGTGTTCATCTCGGGCGAATTCGGCCGCCTCTCGATGGGCGATGTCTCTGGCGCTGCGGAATTCATCGTGGGCGATCTGGCGGGTGTTGGCCTGACCGGTCTGCGCTTCCTGAACGAGAACACCTACCTGTCGAACGATGACCGTCCTGCGGCGCGCTACGACTACAGCTTCGACGGCTTCACCTTCGCCATCTCGGCTGACGAGCCCCGCGCCTCTGACACCGTCTCGATCGCTGTCGGCTACGAGATGATGGGCTTCGGCGCTGGTGTCGGTTATGAGCGCGCGTCTAGCGATCTCGACCACGTCATCGGTTACCTCTCGGCTGAATTCGAAGGCATCACCGCGAAAGCCACCTACGGTCGCGTTCCTTCGAGCGCACCTTTCGCTCGTCGTGACCAGTTCGGTGTGTCGGTCAGCGGGTCGATCGATGCGATCACTGTGTCGGCTTACGGTCGTCGTGACTTCGACGACAACACCCATTACGGTGTCGGCGGCGCGTTCGCCCTCGGCGGTGGTGCATCGCTGGTCGGCGGTATCGTCCGCGACGGTGGCCCCGACGACGTGATCGGCGACTTCGGTATCAGCTTCTCGTTCTGATCCCACGGATCAGTCCGGAACTGCGGAAAGAGCGGGCCTTGCGCCCGCTCTTTTCTTTTGCGCGCGGCTTGGGGGGCCGGGAAGCGCTTGGGGGTAATTTCCGCCCAAAATGAAAAAGCATTTCACCCAGTGAAAAAAGGGGCCGAAAACACCCCCGGAAACATGAAAAATGATTTCGCCTAGTGAAAAAATAGCGCCCCAAAGGGCCAACCCCTTGGGACGCCATGTTTTTTCCGCCCGCTCAGCGCGCGCAGGCAACGCCTGCGGGGCCGCAACACCCTCAGGCGCGCACCAGCGCCTCATAGGCTTCGGCCACATTCCGCGTCATCTGCCCGACCTGGAAATGATGCTCCCCGATCTGGCCCACGGGCGTGATCTCGGCCGCCGTGCCGGTCAGCCAACACTCTGAAAAGGAAGACAATTCCTCGGGCGTGATGTAGCGCTCATGCACTGCGATCCCCATCTCCTTGAGCATCGCGATCACGGTCTGGCGCGTGATCCCGTTCAGGATCGCATCCGGAACCGGCGTGTGCACCTCGCCATCCTTCACAAAAAACACATTCGCCCCAGTAGCTTCCGCGACATAGCCGCGATAATCATAGAACAACGCGTCCGAACACCCCTTCTCCTCGGCGGCATGCTTGGACATGGTGCAGATCATGTACAACCCCGCCGCCTTCGCCGAGGTCGGGATCGTATCCGGCGACGGCCGGCGCCATTTCGCGATGTCGAGCTTCGCGCCCTGCCATTTCGCGTCGCCGTAATAGGCCCCCCATTCCCAGGCCGCGACTGCCAGCCGCACCGGATTGCGCCGCGCGGCCACGCCCATATCCTCGCCCGCGCCGCGCCATGCCAGCGCGCGCACATAGGCATCCGTCAGGTTATTTTCCTTCAGAACCAGCGCCTTGGCTTCCTCGATCTGATCGACCGTATAGGGGATCGGCATGTCCAGAAGCCGCCCCGATTCCAGCAGCCGCGCCGAATGCTCACGGCTCTTGAAGATCTTGCCACCATAGCAGCGCTCGCCCTCGAACACCGACGAGGCGTAATGCATCGCATGGCTGAGGATGTGCACATTCGCCGCGCGCCAGGGCACAAGCTCCCCATCCATCCATATCATCCCGTCCCTGTCGTCATACGCGCCGGCCATATGCGCCTCCTCATTCAGAAATTTGCAGATATTGCGCAAATCCGGCCCAACACGGCCATAAAATTACGCGATTTCGACCAAAGCGCTAGCAATTCGCTCTTGGAATGTCAACAAGGCTGACTTAAAATCATGGCCGATCGGACGAGGTAAAGACGGATGGACCAGCGGAACCGCGCCGCCATGGGGGGGGAGAACCTTCTCTTCCTGACCGACGAGCAGCTGCGCAAGGGGATCGAGGCGATGTTCTTCGCCTATCGCGGCTTTACGGCCGACCCCGACCGCATCCTCGAGCAACACGGCTATGGCCGCGCCCATCACCGGGCGCTGCATTTCATCAACCGCACGCATGGCACCAGCGTCAACAACCTGCTCGGGCTTCTGGGCGTGACCAAGCAATCGCTCAACCGGGTCCTGCGCACGCTGATCAACGACGGGCTGGTCGAAAGCCGTGTCGGGCGCAATGACCGGCGCGAGCGCAACCTGTTCCTGACCCATGCGGGGCGCGAGCTGGAACGCGCGCTCTCCGAGGCGCAGCGCGAGCGGATGCGCGCGGCCTATCGCGCGGCCGGCCCGCAGGCCGTCGCGGGCTTCCGGCAGGTCCTTGAGGCGATGATGGATGACGAGATCCGCACGCAATACGACACCCTGAAGGAACGCCGGCCATGACCCCTGACCCGGCCGCGCATCTTCTGGTCGTCGATGATGATGACCGCATTCGGTCCCTTCTGCGCAAGTATCTGTTACGAAATGGCTTTCTGGTGAGCACTGCCCGCGATGCCGCGCAGGCCCGCCGCGTGATGGCCGGACTCGCCTTCGATCTGGTGGTGCTCGATGTGATGATGCCGGGCGAGGATGGCATCAGCCTGACCCGCGATCTGCGGGCGCGCGACAGCACGCCGGTGCTGTTGCTCACGGCGCGCGGGGAACCCGATGACCGCATCGCGGGGCTCGAAGCGGGGGCCGATGACTACCTGCCCAAACCTTTCGAGCCGCGCGAATTGCTGCTCAGGATCAATGCGATCCTGCGCCGCGCACCCCTGCCCGAGCGCACGCCTGTCCTGCCGCATCTCCTGATCCTCGGGCCGTTGCGCTATGATCTTCTGCGCGGCGAGTTACGCCGCGGCGACACTCCCATCCGCCTGACCCAGACCGAGTCGGTGCTGATGCGCCTGTTCAGCAAGCATCCCGGCGAGGTGATCACCCGCGAGGCCCTGGTCGAGCATCTCAATCGCGACCGCGCCACGCATGGCGGCACCGTCGGGCAGGAGCGCGCGGTCGATGTCCAGATTACCCGGCTGCGCCGCAAGATCGAGCGCGACCCGAAATCGCCACGCCACCTGCAGACCGTGCGCGGCGCGGGCTATATGTTGGTGGCCGATTGACGCGCCGCCCCGGATGACCGGCACGCGGCGCCCGCAGTCGGGCAGTTGAGACGAAGGGAGATGGCCATGCAGAAAGCCAGAATCGCCGTGATCGCCGTCGCGCTCTCGGCGCTGTCGATCAGCGGATGTGCGACGACCGAGGCCGCACTGACCGGCGTTGGCGGCATATTTCAGGGCGCCGGCGAGGATGTCCGCAGGCTTGGCCGGTACTGACAGGATGATTTTCGTCCTAAAACCGGTTGCACTCGGCCTGGTGCGAGGCCAGATTGACGCCATGCGCGTGATTGCTGCCCTTGTCATCCTTCTTGCCGCCCCGGCCCTCGCGGCCGAGCCGACCGGGCTGTCGATCTCGGGCGATGCGCGCATGGGGGTGACGAATGATCGATCGCCCGAATGGGCCGGCACGCGTGAGAGCGGGCTGCGGCTGACCACGCGCAACCGGATCCGGCTGCGTTTCGTGGGCGAGACCGATGGCGGGCTGCGCTTTGGCGGGCAGATCGAGCTTGAGAACGAAGACGGCCGGGCGCGCAATCGCCAGATCTTCGTCGACCGCTGAACATGAGCCTCGAGTCCATCCGCAACCGCGTGCGCGCCGCCGAACGCCAGGCCGGGCGCACGCCTGAAAGCGTGACCCTGATTGCCGTCTCGAAAGAGCAGCCGCCCGAGCGGGTCCTTGACACGCTTGCCCTCGGGCACCGGATCTATGGCGAGAACCGCGTGCAGGAAGCCGCCGGGAAATGGCCCGAGTGGCGCGCGGAATTCGGGCCAATCGAGCTGCACCTGCTGGGACCATTGCAAAGCAACAAGACCCGCCAGGCGATGGAGCTGTTCGACGTGATCCATTCGCTCGACCGGCCCAAGCTCGCACGCGGGTTTGCCCGGCTGGCCCAGGATCTCGGCCGCTGCCCGAGCCTCTTCATCCAGATCAACACGGGCGCCGAGCCTCAGAAGGCAGGCGTGCTGCCCGATGCGGCCGACGCCTTCATCCATGAGGCGCGCGGGATGGATCTGCCGCTCGCAGGGCTCATGTGCATCCCCCCCGTCGATGAGGATCCCGCCGGGCATTTCCGCATGCTTGCAGCGATTGCCGCCCGCAATGGGCTGGACGGGCTGTCGATGGGGATGAGCGATGATTTCGAGACCGCGATCGCCTGTGGCGCGACCCATGTCCGCGTGGGCTCGGCGATTTTCGGCGCGCGTGGCTAGAGCGCCGCGGGCACGATCAGCCGTGTCTCATACCGGATCCGCGGGGCGATCGCGTGCAGATCGCTCCGGGCCAGCGCGATGCAGCCCGCTGTCGGAAAGCCCGGGCGCCGCCATTGATGGATGAAGATGGCCGAGCCGCCGCCCCGCGCGGCGCGCGGCCAGTTCCAGTCGGTCAGGATCACCAGATCATAGAGCGGATCGGCCCGCCACAGCCGCTCATGGCTGTAGGAATGGGGCGCGCGCACCATCAGGTTGTAGTCCAGATCGCGCGGGTCGTCCGACCAGCAATCGCGCGGCCGGATCGGCAGCGCCCAGTCGGCGGGCCGCGCGATCCGGTCGGGCCGGTAGAGCATGCCGATCAGACGGTGCACCCCCACAGGCGTCGCGCCGTCGCCCTCGCGCTTGTCCGCGCGCAGGCCACCACGCCCGATGGTGCAGGGAAAGACGCGCCCCATGAAACGCAGCCCCTGGCGCGTGAGCACCAGGTCCCTTGGCCTCAGCGCCATGCCAGCCCCCGGCTGACCCGTGCAACAGCGCGCCGGCGCGGCGGT
>SLKB01000282.1 GCA_007134805.1 Paracoccaceae bacterium | reverse complement strand
CGCGGCGGCGCAGGATCGCGCGCGTGCCCGCCAGCACCTTGCCCTCGGGGCTCTGCGCGGCGCGCCCCGCCGCCTCCACCTGCTCCCAATCCATGCGCGGGCGGTGCAGCCAGCGGCTGTCGGGCGCGTGCAGCGGGTTGTCGAGATAGCTCCAGTCGTTCAGCAGCGCGATCTCATCGCCCATCCAGATCATCGGGATGCCGCCGATGCTCGCCATCAGCGCCAGCCCCATCAGCATCCGCTCGGCGGCCAGATCCGCGCCCATGCCATCGCCCGCCTCCAGCGCCGCCTCAAGCCCCGCAAGCGACGCCAGCGTGCCCGAGATCCGCTTGTCCCCGGTCGCCGGGTTTTCCTGAAACAGCGCCCCGCGCGCGAAACTGCCCCGAAAGCCTCCCTCATAGAACTCCGACAGGAAGGCCCGATGCGCCGCCCCCGAAATCCCCAGCGCGGCCGCGTCCTCATCGGTCACCGCCCAGCCGATATCGTCATGGCAGCGCAGGTAATTGACATAGGTCGCATTGTTCAGCCGCTCGGGGAAATGCGTGGCCAGCACATGGCGCATCAGCCGCGTGTCGCGCGCGGCCAGCGCCGACCAGTACTGCACCATGAGCGAGTTGTGATAGGCAAGGTTCCCCTCGCGCCCGTCATGCTCGCCCGTGCCCAGATAGGTCAGCATCTCGGCCGGCCCCGTGATCGCCTCTTCCAGATGGATCACCCCCGGCGCCACGATCCGGCACACCGCGCGCAGCGCGCGCAGGATCAGATGCACTTCCGGCTCGGACTGGCAGCGCGTGCCCATGCGCTTCCACATGAAGGCCACCGCATCGAGCCGCAGCACATCCACGCCCTTGTTCGCAAGATAGAGCATGATCCTGCAGATCTCGAGGAACACCCACGGGTTCGACCAGTTCAGATCCCATTGATGCTCGTGGAAAGTCGTCCAGACCCATTTGTCCATCTCGGGCACATGGGTGAAACTGCCCGGCGCATCATTGGGAAAGATCTCGACCAGCGTCGCCTCATACTGGCGCGGCAGGGTCGCATCGTCGAAGATATGGTAGAACGCGCGATAGCCCGCCTCATTCGCGATCGCGCGCTGCGCCCAGTCATGCTCGCGCGCCGTATGGTTGAGCACCAGATCGATGCACAGCGACATGCCCCGCGCGCGCATCTTCCGCGCAAGCCGCTCCAGATCGGACATCGAGCCCAGATCGGGGTTGATGCGGCGGTAATCCTGCACCGAATACCCGCCATCATTGGGCCCCTTGCGCGGCTTGAGGCAGGGCATGATGTGCAGATAGCGCACCCCAAGGCTCTCGAGATAGTCGAGCGTCCCCTCGATCCCCTGGATCGAGCCCGCGAACCGGTCGGCATAGGCGGCATAACCCACCATCTCGGGGCGCAGGAACCAGTCAGGCTCCAGATCGCGCTTTAGATCGAGCCGCTTGAGATCCGCGGGCCGCGCGCGAAAGGCGCGCGCCATCTCGTCGCGCAAAGCCGCGCACATCGCCGCTTGATCGGGATGGTCGCCATAAAGCCGCTCCAGCATCGGCCAGAGATCGGGCGCGCTGCGCGCGGCGCGCAGCTCGAAAATCTCGGACGAGCCTGCTACCTGCGCCATGGCCTCAGGTCACCACATCGGGGGCCGCGCGCCCGGTGCGCGCGGCAATCCCCGCGATGGCATCGGCGGCCATGATCACCTCGGCCAGCGCGTCTTGCGGGTCCTGATGCAGCTTCTCGGGGTCGGTTTCCAGCGACTCGAGATAGACGCGCAGCGTCGCCCCCGCCGTCCCGGTCCCCGAGAGGCGAAACACCACCCGCGCGCCATTCTCGAAGAAGACGCGCAGCCCCTGCCCCGCCGCATGCGATCCGTCCACCGGATCATCATAGGCAAACTCATCCGCGCGCGCGACCGCAAGCGCCCCGAAGCGCGCGCCCGCAAGCTCGGGCAGTCGCGCGCGCAGATCATCGATCAGGGCCGTGGCAGCGGCGGCATCGACCTCCTCGTAATCGTGGCGCGAGTAATAGTTCCGCCCGTAGCGCGCCCAGTGATCGGCCATCAGCGCCGCCACGCTCTTGCCGGTCACGGCCAGGATGTTGAGCCACAACAGCACCGCCCAGAGCCCGTCCTTCTCGCGCACATGGTCCGAGCCGGTGCCCGCCGATTCCTCGCCGCACAGCGTCGCGCGCCCCGCATCGAGCAGCGTGCCAAAGAATTTCCAGCCCGTGGGCGTCTCGTAACACGCGATCCCCTTGGCCTCCGCGACCCGGTCCACCGCGCAGGAGGTCGGCATCGAGCGCGCCACCCCCTTGAGGCCCTGCGCATAGCCCGGCGCCAGATGCGCGAGATCAGCAAGCACCGCGAGCGAATCCGACGGGCTCACATAGCAGCCGCGCCCCACGATCATGTTGCGATCCCCGTCCCCGTCCGAGGCCGCGCCGAAATCGGGCGCGTTGGGGGCATGCATCGCCGCCATCAGCTCATGCGCCCAGATCGGGTTCGGGTCCGGGTGGCCGCCACCGAAATCGGGCAAGGGCGTGCCATTGACGACACTTCCCGCCGGCGCGCCCAGCCGCCGCTCGAGGATCTCCTGCGCATAGGGGCCCGTGATCGCATGCATCGCGTCGAAGCGCAGCCGGAACCCCCCCGCGATCAGCCCCCGGATCGCGTCGAAATCGAACAGCCGCGCCATCAGATCGGCATAATCGCCGATAGGGTCGATCACCTCGACCTCCATCGCGCCCAGGCTCGCTGTGCCGAGCCGCGAGATATCGGGCGCCTCCCCCGACCAGATCAGGTAGTGTTGCAGATCGCGCGTGCGCGCAAAGATCTTCTCGGTCACGCTTTCGCTCGCCGGCCCGCCATTGGGGCCATTGTATTTCAGGCCGAAATCGGCCTCCGGCCCGCCGGGGTTATGGCTCGCCGACAGGATCAGCCCCCCATCCGCCTTGCGCGACCGGATCAGATGCGAGGCCGCCGGCGTCGACAGAAGCCCGCCCCGCCCCACGATGCAGCGCGCGGCCCCATGCGCCGCCGCCATGCGCAGGATCACCCCGATCGCGCGGTCGTTGAAATAGCGCCCGTCGCCCCCCACCACGAGCACCTGGCCCTCGATCCCGCCGATCCCCTCGAAGATCGCCTGCACGTAGTTTTCCAGATACGGGGTCTGGCGGAACACGGCCGTCTTCTTGCGCAGCCCCGAGGTGCCGGGCTTCTGCCCCTCGATGGGGCGCGTGGGCAGGGTCTGGATCTCGGTCATGCGTCCTGTGCCTTTCGTCTGGGCCGGCCGGTGCGGCGCGGGGCCTCCTTCATGATCCTGAACACGGCCACGGAATTGCCGAAGACCATCCGCGCGCCGCGCGGGACATCGCGCGGCGCGGGCCTGCTGGTGTCGAATACCCGCTCCCAGCTCTGGCCCGCAGGTGTCTCGGGCAGGGTGATCTTCGTGTCGCCGCCCGCATTGTAGACGATATAGATCGCATCGAAGCGCCGCTCATAGGCAGGCGTCGAATGCGCCATCCGCGTCTCGACACCAAGGAAGCGCAGATCGCTGCGGTTCCAGTCCTCGTCGCGCATCACCGCGCCATCGGGCCGGCGCCAGACCAGATCGGCCATCCCGTCCTCGGGGCGCGCGCGCGCATGCAGGAAGCGCTTCTGGCGCAGGATGGGGTTGTCCTTGCGAAAGGCGATCGCCTCGCGGCAGAATTGCAGGAAATCACCATCCGCCTTGTCCCAGTCCACCCAGCCGATCGGGTTGTCCTGGCAATAGGCATTGTTGTTGCCCGATTGCGAATTGCCCAGTTCGTCGCCTGCAAGGATCATCGGCGTGCCCTGGCTGAACAGAAGCGTGGCGATCATGTTGCGCCGCCGCTGCGCCCGGCGCGCGATGACATCGGCATCCGCGTCCGCCCCCTCATGGCCGCAATTGTCCGAGATGTCATGATCATGCCCGTCGCGATTGCCCTCGCCATTGGCTTGGTTGTGCTTTTTCGAATAGCTCACCACATCCATCAGCGTGAAGCCGTCATGCGCGGTCAGGAAATTGATCGACGAGGTCGCCGGCCGCCCGTCATGGTCGAAATGAAGCGCCGAGCCCGAGATCCGGCGCGACAGCTTGCGCACCTGCCCGTCATCGCCGCGCCAGAAGGCGCGCACCGTGTCGCGGAACTTGTCGTTCCATTCGCGAAACGGTGCCGGGTAGGCGCCCAGCTGATAGCCCTCATGCCCGATATCCCAGGGCTCGGCGATGAGCTTGACCTTGTTGAGCACCGGATCCTGCCGGATCGCGCGGCAGAACGGCCCGTCGCGGTTGAACAGCCCCCCCGTCCGCGCCAGTGTCGAGGCCAGATCGAAGCGGAAGCCGTCGACATGCATCACCTCGACCCAGTAGCGCAATGAATCCATCACCAGCCGCAGCGCGAAGGGGTGGTCCATGTTGATCGAATTGCCGCAGCCCGTGTCGTTGATGAAATAGCGCTTGTCCTCGGCCAGCCGGTAGTAGGACGCATTGTCAAAGCCCCGGAAACACAAGGTCGGCCCCATCTGGTCGCCCTCGGCCGTGTGGTTGTAGACCACGTCCAGCAGCACCTCGATGCCCGCAGCATGAAAGCGCGCGACCATCTGCTGGAACTCGGCAATGGCGCCTGCGGACATGAAGCGCGGCTCGGGGGCGAAGAAACCATAGGTCATGTAGCCCCAGTAGTTCCGCAAACCCTTCTCGACCAGAAAGCGGTCATCGACAAAGGCCTGCACGGGCAGAAGCTCGATCGCCGTGATGCCCAGCTTGGTGAGGTGATCCAGCATCGGATCCGACGCAAGGCCCAGGAACTTGCCCGCATGCGGCACATCCGGGCGCTGCACGGTCAGCCCCTTGACATGCGCCTCATAGATCACCGTTTCCGACCAGCTGTGGCGCGGGCGCGCCTTGTTGATCCCCCAGCTGAAAGCCGGGTCGATGACGACCGAGCGCGGCATGTAGGGCGCGCTGTCGCGCGGATCATAGCTCAGATCCGCAGTCTCGGCGCCGATCGTGTAGCCATAAAGCGCATCATTCCAGACCGG
>SLKB01000297.1 GCA_007134805.1 Paracoccaceae bacterium | reverse complement strand
CCCAGCTCACATCCCCCAGAAAGATATAGCCGGCGCCGTAGATTGTCTTGATCAGGCGGGGGTTGCGGGGGTCTTCGTCGAGTTTGGTGCGCAGGCGCGAGATGCGCACATCCATCGCGCGGTCGAAGCTTTCGCCCGCCGCGCCGCCCAATGCGTCGAGCATCTGGGCGCGCGAGATCAGCCGCTTGGGGCTTTGCAGGAAGAGGCGCAGCACCTCGCCCTCGGCATGGCTGAACGGGACCTCGCGGCCTTCGGGGTCGATCAGCATGTAGCGGTCGAACTCGGCCTGCCAGCCGGCGAAGCGGGCGCTGGTGGCGGGCATTCCGGCGGCGGGCTGGGGTTTGCGCAGCCGGGCGCGGATGCGGGCCACGACCTCGGCGGGGTCAAAAGGCTTGATGATGTAGTCGTCGGCGCCAAGCTCGAGCCCGGTCACGCGGTCCTGCACCTGCGCGCGGCCCGAGATGATGATGATCGTGGCGCCCGATTCAAGCGCCAGCCGGTGCACGAGGGCAAGCCCGTCGCGATCGGGCAGGCCCAGATCGACGAGGCAGACATCGGGGGTGGTGCGGCGCAGCGCGGCCTCGAACTCGGTCGCGCGGGCGTAAGCAGTGGTGCGGAAGCCTGCCTCCTGCAGGGCGGCGGACAGGATCTGGCGGATCTCGGGCTCATCGTCGAGGATGGCGATATGGGGGGCAGTGCTCATGCCGGGACCGTGAGGGCGGCGCGCAGATCCGCGAGCGCGAAGGGTTTCGGCAGGACCGGGAATTCGGCCGCCGCCTGCCGGTGGAGGCTGTCTGCCGGCGGCAGGGCGGTCATCAGGTGGAGGTGGCGCAGCCCGCGCGCGCGTGCGGCGCGGGCAAGGTCCAGCCCCGAGGCCGCGCCCGCGAGGTTGATGTCGGAGAGCATCACGTCGAGGCCGGGCAGGTCCAGAAGGGCGAGCGCCTCGTCATGGCTGGTGGCCTCGATCACGTTATGGCCGAGATCGCGCAGCATGGCGCGAACGGATTCGCGGATGGGGTCGGCGTCTTCGACCAGCAGCACCAGATGCGGGGGCGTGCTGGGTGCTGGTGCGGGGGCGGGCTTGTAGGGCAGGCGCAGGGTAACGCAGGCGCCGCCCTCGGCGCGGTTCGACAGCCGCACCGTGCCGCCCGACAGCGTGATCTGGTCGAAGACCATGGCAAGGCCCAGCCCCGAGCCCTCGGCCCCCTTGGTGGTGTAGAAGGGGTCAAGCCCCTTGGCGAGCGCCTCGTCGCTGAAGCCGGGGCCGGTGTCGGTGACGCTGAGCTCGATCCAGGTGGTGCCGAGGGCCTGCGCGGTCAGGGTGATCCGGCCCGCAGGGGCGCGCCCGATCGCGTCGCGGGCGTTGAGGATGAGGTTGAGGAGCGAATCCTGCACGGCCCCCTGATCGAGCATGAGCGCGGGCAGCTCATCGGGGCATGCAAGTTGCAGGGCGATGCCCTCGGGCAAGGCGGGGCGGGCCATGAGGCGGAGGTCTTCGAGAAGTGCTGCGAGATCGGTGGGGCGGGGGTGCAATTCGCGCCGCCCCGAGATCGAGGCGATGCGGTCCAGCAGCACGCCCCCGCGCCGGGCGGCCGAGATCGTGGACTCGACCGCTTGTGCGACGCCCTCGGGCAGGTCATGGCGCCGGGCAAGCTGGCCCTGCAACCCGAGGATGATCGTCAGGAGATTGCCGAAATCATGCGCCATGCCCGAGGACAACTGCGCGGCCAGTTCGCGCTTGCGGGTCTGGGCGAGGGCGGCGCGGGCCTGGGCTTCCTCGGTGACATCCATCGAGAGGACATAGATGCCGCTGATCGGGCCCTCGGCGATCTGGTCTGGGGTCAGCGCGAGCCGGATGCGCCGGCCGCTGTCGTCATGGGTGAATTCATGCACCGAGCCCTCGCCCGCAAGCGCGCGGTCGAGCCAGGGGCTGATCGTGTCGAAGACCGAGCCCAGCGCCTCGGACGCATGCAGCCCGAGGATATTGCGCGGCCGGCCGGGCAGCACTGATGACAGGCGCCGGTTCGAGAAGGTGTAGCGCAGATCGCGGTCGAGCCGCGCGATATGGGCCGGCATCATCTCGGTGGTCAGCCGCGTGCGGGCCTCCATCTCGATGAGGTCGCGCCGGGCATTCTCGAGGGCGGCATTGCTGGCGGCGAGTTCGCGGTTGGCTTTCGCGAGCCGGGCGGTGTGTGCGAGAAGCTCGTCCGAGAGTTCCTCGGAGCGCGCGCGCAGGAGCTTTTCCTGGATCTTGACCTCGGTGATGTCAGTATAGACCGTGACCCAGCCGCCCTGCGGCAGCGGCGCGCCCTCGACGCTGATCCAGCGGCCATTGGCGCGGGGGCGTTCCATGTAATGCGGCACAAAGGCGCGCGCGGCCTCGACCCGGATGCGCACGGCCTCGTCGGCGTCGTCCACGGGACCGTATTCTCCGCGCGCGACGAGATAGCGGATCGTCTCGTCGAAGGCGACGCCGGGGCGCACGAGGTGGTCGGGCAGCTCGAACATTTCCTGATAGCGGCGATTGCAGATCGCGAGCCGCAGATCGCTGTCGAAGATCGACAGCGCCTGCTGGATCATGTTCAGCCCTGCACCCATCAGCGCAGTGCGGGTGGGCTCTGACACGGACAAGGCTTCCCCCCTTTTGGTCACGGCGTCGATGTTAGAGGGCGGCGGGGTGCAGGGGAAGCCCTCGGGCAGGGCCTGTTACAATTCGTAAGGATTAAGCAAAACTGCGGCAAGAATCGCCGCGCGATAAAGAGAGCGCGCAAGGGAGGGCGCGGGCGTGGCATCCAAGGAGGACGGATGCCCCCTTTTCTGCCCCTCACGCGCGGCCGCAGACAGCGAGGAGGAGCTGGCGTGACCCGAACTGCCCCGATGCCGAGCAGCAGCATTCCCGACGATCTGTGCTCGATCCCCGCGCTTCTGGCGCGCAATGCGCAGCGTTTTCCGAAGCAGGCGGCCTATCGCGAGAAGGAATTCGGGATCTGGCAAAGCTGGACCTGGGAAGAGACCCGCGACGAGGTGCGCGCGCTGGCGTTGGGCTTCCTGGCGCTGGGGCTGGCGCGGGGCGATTACGTCGCGATCATCGGGCGCAACCGGCCGGCGCTTTACTGGGCGATGGTTGCCGCGCAATCGGCGGGCGCGATTCCGGTGCCGCTTTATCAGGACGCGGTCGCCGAAGAGATGGCCTATGTGCTCGATCATTGCGGGGCGCGCTTTGTCGTCTGCGGCGATCAGGAGCAGGTCGACAAGGTGATCACCGTGCGCGAGCAGGTGCCGAGCATCGAGCAGGTGACCTATCTCGACAAGCGCGGCATGCGCAAATACGACCATTCCGCGATGAACTGGCTGGAGGATGTCGCGCGCGAGGGGCGGGCGGCCGAGACCCGACTGGGCCCGGAGCTGGACCGCCGCATGGCGGAGCTGAGCTGGGACCATACCTGCGTGATGCTCTACACCTCAGGGACTACTGGCAAGCCCAAGGGCGTGGTGCTGTCCAATCGCAACATCATCGTCACCTCGAAGAACACCTCCGAGTTCGACCGGCTGAAGCCCGGCGACGAGATCCTCGCCTATCTGCCGATGGCCTGGGTGGGCGACTTCATCTTTGCCATCGGACAGGCCTACTGGACGGGGTTCTGCGTCAACTGCCCGGAATCGGCGCAGACCATGATGACCGACCTGCGCGAGATCGGGCCCACCTATTTCTTCGCCCCGCCGCGGATCTTCGAGAACATGCTGACCACCGTGATGATCCGCATGGAGGATGCGTCAAACCTCAAGCGGCGGATGTTTCACCATTTCATGGGCGTGGCGCGCGATGTGGGGCCGCGCCTGCTGGACGGCAAGCCGGTGAGCGCGGGCGCGCGGCTGCATTATGCGCTGGGCGCGCTGCTGGTCTACGGGCCGCTCAAGGACACGCTGGGGCTGCGGCGCATCCGCGTGGCCTATACCGCCGGCGAGGCGATCGGGCCCGAGATCTTTGACTTCTATCGCGCGCTGGGGATCAACCTGAAGCAGCTTTACGGCCAGACCGAGGCGTCGGTCTTCATCACCCAGCAGCCCGATGGCGAGGTGCGCTCGGACACGGTCGGCGTGCCCTCGCCCGGGGTCGAGCTGCGCATCGCCGAGACGGGCGAGGTCTTCTACCGCTCGCCCGGGGTGTTCGAGAGCTATTACAAGAATGCCGAGAGCACTGCGTCCACCAAGGATGCCGAAGGCTGGGTCGCCACGGGCGATGCGGGGTTTTTCGAGGAGGGCACAGGCCATCTGCGGATCATCGACCGCGCCAAGGATGTCGGCAAGATGGCCGACGGGTCGATGTTCGCGCCCAAATATGTGGAGAACAAGCTCAAGTTCTTCCCAAATATCCTGGAATCGGTGGTCTTCGGCAATGGCCGCGACCGCTGCGTGGCCTTCATCAATATCGACCTCTCGGCGCTGGGCTCCTGGGCGGAGCGCAACAATATCGCCTATTCGAGCTATCAGGAACTGGCGGGGCTGAAGCCGGTGCTCGACACGATCCAGGAGCATGTCGAGACCGTCAATGAAAGTGTCGCGCAGGATCCGATGCTGGCGGGCTGCCAGATCCATCGCTTTCTGGTGCTGCACAAGGAGCTTGACGCCGATGACGGCGAGATGACCCGCACCCGCAAGGTGCGCCGCCGCATCGTCGAGGAGAAATTCGCCGATCTGATCGAGGCGCTCTATGGCGGCCGCGACGAGGTCTATACCGAGACCGAGGTCACCTATGAGGATGGGCGCAAGGGCAAGCTGAAGGCGACGCTGGAGATCCGCGACGCGAAAACCTTCGGGCAGGGCGCGCGCGCCATGGCCGCAGAATGAACGGGCAGGGGGACGCGATGCGCGATACGGGCGCGGATGAGGGATATGTCACGGCCGACGGGCGCAAGATCGGCGGCGTGGCGATGGAGATGCGCAACATCACGCTGCGCTTCGGCGGCGTGGTCGCGATCAAGGATATCAGCTTCGATATCCGCTGGGGCGAGGTGCGCGCGATCATCGGGCCCAACGGGGCGGGCAAGTCCTCGATGCTGAACGTGATTTCGGGCTTCTATCACCCGCAGGAAGGCGAGGTCATCT
>SLKB01000063.1 GCA_007134805.1 Paracoccaceae bacterium | reverse complement strand
GCCGCTGTCCAGACCATCAGCGAGAAGGGATCATAGAGCAGGAACAGATATGAGCCGCCTTCAAGGCCCGTGCGCAGCACGCCGAGCGGCGTCACGATCGAAAGCTGCCCCTGCCCCCAGAACCCGATGAAGCCCGTCATCGCGGCAAGGATCACCAGCCGTGCAGGCGTGAAGTGCTGCCAGCCCGCGAAACGGTTCATCCGCGCCCCCAGCGCCCAGACCAGAAGGCCAAGCCCAACCGCCAGCGCAATCAGGTCGGCCTGCCGGTTGTAGAGCGCCTCAAGCCAGGGTGGCAGCTGCGTGATGATCTTCTCGCGCAGGAAGAAACGTTCATCGGTCTGATGATCGATGGTCAACGCGACGCGGCCGATCTCGGGTGTGATCATGCCGTGTTCGCGCACAGCCTCGACGATCAGGGTGAATGGCTCGGCCGGGTTGAAGCCCAGACGGCGGTCGCTGCGCAGGATGATGGCATTGCCCTCGGGGACGTCGGGCGCCAGATCGACGAGGAAATCGGCATCGCGCAGCGCAATGGGCAGGCCGCCTTGTTCGGCCTTGATCAAGTCGGGCGAGGTGTTGCGGACAAACGTGTCGCTCACAAGGCCATGCCGCCCGGCATCGATCAGGAGCAGGAATTCATCCGTGGGGGCCACGTTCTGAAACCGCGTCATCTGCCGGATCGTGCTGTCATCGAGGGCCGCGTGCGCGAGCGCCGGCACGGTCACATCGACGAGCCACAGATCGAGGAAAAGCCCATCGGGGTCCGCGCGGGCCAGCGGGTCGGACTGCGCCCAGCGCGTGCCTGCGAAGGCCGCGTCGATCTCTGCATTGGTGACGCGCAGGTGGCCTGCGAGGCCGCTGCGCACCAGGTCGTCCCAGCTGAGGTCTTCGACATGATCGAGATCGGGCCGGGCCGCAGGCGCGGCGATCCGGCCCTGCATATGCTGGCGGGCGACAGTGTGCGCCGCGGCCATGATCGATTCATGCGCAATGCGTACCGATGCCGTGGCCTTGGTCACACCATCGAGATGCACGAGCGAGGATGAGGCCGACGCGCCCCCATAGGGCGTACCCACCGACATCGGCGACCAGATCGACTTTCCGGCATATTGCTCGAAGAATTCACGAAACGGCGCCTCGCCCATGCCGGAGACGAAAATCGGCTCGTTATGCTTGACCACGCGCACTGTGACGAAGGTGCCATCGCGGTCGAGCACCACGAGCGCATTGATCGGCGCCCCGGCAAACCCGGGCAGCGGCGCGTAAGGCTGCGTGGTGAAGGCGAAACCGGCGGGTGCGCCGCCCGAATTCACGACGCGGTAAAGGCCCTTGTCATCCAGCGGCTCGCCCAGCGCGAAGGGGGGCGGGACATAGGCGCGCATCTCGTCCGGTGACAGGATCTGCGCCCGCACCTGTGCCGGCAGGACAAGCAACAACAACAGGATCAGGAGGCGCAGGGTCGCTGACATGTGGAAAGCCTATCGGTTCGACACGGGGCTGCCTATTCGACTTTCGGCGAGGGCCAAGAAAGGGAACGCCCCGGCCCTGAGTGGGCCGGGGCGCGCCAGTCGCATCTCGCTTGCACCTCAGTCGGCGGATGCCAGCAACTGATCCGGGATCCGGAAGGTCCAGACCGATCCGCCCTGGTTGAGATAGGCCACTTCCTGCGCGACCTCACCACCCCAGAGCGGCACGGCTCCGCCCCAGCCAGACACGACCGAGAGCCACTGCACGCCGTCCTCATCTTCCCAGGTCACAGGCTGACCGGTCACGCCCGACCCGGTCTGGAACTGCCACAGGACGTCGCCGGTCTCGTCATCGATGGCCTTGATGTAGCCCTCGGGCGTGCCATAGAACGCAAGGCCCCCGGCAGTCGTCATCACGGCACTCCAGAGCGGCGCGCGATTATGAACTTCGAACTTGATCTCCATGGTGTTCGGGTCGATGGCCTTCAACGAGCCGATGTGATCCTCGAAGAGCGACTTGATGGTGAAGCCCGCGCCCAGATAGGCGGCACCCTGGCGGTAGGTGATCGGCTCGTTCCAGATATCCATGCCCCACTCGTTTGCCGGAACATAGAAATACCCGGTGCGCTGCGAATAGGCCATGTGCTGCCAGTTCTTGCCGCCAAGGAAGCCCGGGACGGCCCAGACCACTTCGCCGCGCTCGCCGTCAGCCGACTCGGCCGGGTTGCCGGGGCGGTTGGCCTCATTGAAGATCGGGCGGCCAGTCTCGTCGATGCCGCTGGCCCAGCTGATGTCGTTCACGAAGGGCATGGCGTCGACAAATGAGCCGTCCTCACGGTTCAGCAGATAGAAGAAGCCGTTGCGATCCGCCGTGGCAAGACGCCCGTTGCCTTCGGCATCGGTGAAGGGGATGACCTCGTTCACGCCGTCATAGTCCCAGCCTTCCCAGGGGGTGGTCTGGAAATACCACTTGATCTCGCCATTCGACGGGTCGATCCCGATGCGGGAGGCCGCATAGAGGTTGTCGCCCTCGCGCAGATGGCTGTTCCAGGGCGCGGGGTTGCCGGTGCCGAAGATGAGCGTGTCGGTCTCGGCATCATAGGTTCCGCCCAGCCAGGGCGCGCCGCCCCCCGTTTGCCACATGTCGCCGGGCCATGTCGCATTGACCTCGCCCGTCATGGTGCTTTCCTCACCATTCAATTCGCCCATGTGACCTTCGATCACGGGGCGGCGCCAGACCAGTTCGCCATTCTCGGCGTCGCGCGCCTCAACCGCGCCGACGATCCCGAACTCACCGCCCGAGTTGCCGGTGATCACGAGCCCGTTCACGATCACCGGTGCGGCCGTGTAGCTGTAGCCCTCGCGGTAATCGGCGATCCGGCGGTTCCAGACCACCGCGCCCGTGTGCCGGTTCAACGCCACGATGCGGGCATCCAGCGTGCCGAAATAGATGTTGTCGCCATAGATTGCCGCGCCGCGATTGATCACGTCACAGCACGGCAGGATGCCTTCGGGCAGGCGCGCGTCATGCTGCCAGATCTTGCGCCCGGTCTTGACGTCCAGCGCAAAGACCCGGCTGTAGGAGCCCGTGACATACATCACGCCGTCATAGATCAGCGGCTGGCTCTGCTGGCCGCGCTGACGCTCACCGCCGAAGCTGAAGCTCCAGGCAGGAAAGAGATTTTGCACAGTGTCACGGTTGATCTGGTCAAGCGGGCTGTAGCGCTGCCAGTCGCGGCCCATGCCATTTGTCACGATCTGTGTCGTGATCGACTGGTCGTTGGCGAGATCTTCTTCGGTCACCTGCGCAAAGGCCGCGGGGCCTGCCATGATCCCGGCGCAAGCCGCGAGTACGAATCGGTTCATCCTGTCTCCTCCCATGGGGCCGGGCTCGGCCGGACATCGGCATTGGCGCGGCATGATCAGTGCGCCCGAGTATCGCGAAGCCGTGAGGCGCGGGAAATTGGCCATTGGTCTTAGGACCATCGTGCGGGGCGCGCTGACAGCTTGGCCTTTGGTCGAATAGGCACGCGCCGGGGTATTCCATAAGTTGGCCGAAGTCTCATCTGGGAGGATACGGATATGACCGTCTTCATGACATTTCGCAACACTGCCGGCGCGCTGCTTCTGCTCTCTGGGCCGGCGCTTGCGGATCTTCCGGTCCTGACCATCGCCTCGCAGGCAGGCGGGACTGTCAATTGGGAATTGCAGACAATCCTGCATCACGGACTTGATGAGGCGCACGGGTTCCGCCTTGATGTCCAGGAGGTTGCGGGCAAGTCGGCCGGGCAGATCGCCTTTCAGGGCGGCGAGGTTGATGTGATCGTCGATGACTGGATCTGGGTCGCGCGCCAGCGCGCAGCCGGGCAGGAGATCAGCTTCATCGCCTACAGCCGCGCAGTCGGCGGGGTCATGGTGCCCGCGGACAGCCCGGCACAGACCCTGCAGGACCTCGCCGGCGAGAGCATCGGGATCGCAGGCGGCCCGCATGACAAGAGCTGGCTGATCCTGCGCGCCTATGCCGCGCAGGAGGGGTTCGATCTGATGGCCGAGACCGAGCAGGTCTACGGCGCGCCGCCACTGATCTTCCAGACAGCGCGTGCGGGTGATCTGGGCGGCGCGGTCAATTTCTGGCATTTCATGGCCAAGCAGGAAGCGGCCGGCATGCGGCACCTGATCTCGGTCGCTGACGCGGCCGAGGCGCTGGGCATGGACCCTGCCATGCCGCTTCTGGGCTATGTGGTGAAATCCGATCTGGTCGCCAGCCAGCCAGAACTCGTCGAGGCGTTTGCCGCCGCCTCGCGCGCGGCCAAGGTGCAGCTTGCCAGTTCCGATGCGGATTGGGACCGGCTGCGTCCGATCATGAATGCCGCCGATGATGCAGAGTTCAACGCGCTGATCGCGGGGTTTCGCGCCGGGATCCCGGCTGACGGGCCCATCGATGAACACTCGGCACGCGCGATGTTTCGCCTGATGGCCGATCTTGGTGGTGAAGAACTGGTAGGACGCGCAAGCGATCTGCCCTCGGGGGTCTTCGTGGCCTTCGGGTCGTGAGCGTGTGAGCGCCAGCGAACTGATAAGGGCTCGGGTGGCCGGGGCGACCCGGAACCGCCCGCAGCACCCCCTGCCGGCCTGGGCCGTGCGCAGCCTGTCGCTTCTGGGGCTTCTCGCCTTCTGGTGGGGGCTCGCGCTGATCAAGGCCGATCCGATGGTGCTTCCGGGCCCGCAGGTCGTCCTGCCTCGCCTGGGGTTGGAAGCCGCGTCGGGCGAGTTGTGGCGGCATCTCGGCATCACGCTGTGGCGGGTGGCGCAGGGCTTTGCCTACGCCATGGGGCTCGGCCTGGTGCTGGGTGTGTTCATGGGGCTTTTGCCCGGGCTCAACCGCTGGCTTGATCCGTGGCTTGTCTTCTTCCTGAACCTGCCCGCGCTTGTAGTGATCGTGCTGTGTTTTCTCTGGATCGGGCTGAACGAGACGGCCGCGATTGTCGCAGTGGCGATCAACAAGGTGCCGCTGGTGACCGCCATGATGCGCGAAGGGGCGCGCGCGCTCAGCGCGCCGCTGGCGGATATGGCGCAGGTGTTTCGCATGTCGCTTTATGCCAGGCTGCGCCATATCCTGCTGCCGCAACTCGCCCCGCATCTGGC
>SLKB01000205.1 GCA_007134805.1 Paracoccaceae bacterium | reverse complement strand
GGGGATCGGGTGCAGATCGCGACTGGGCCGATGAGTGATTTCGTCGCACGGATCGAAGAACTGCAACCCGATCACCGTGTCGCGCTGCTTCTGGAGTTCATGGGGCAGAAGGCGCGTCTGACAGTGCCTGCGTCACATCTGCGGCCAGCCTGAAGGATCAGAGGCGCACCCCGCTGAGGGAATTGGGCGCCGAGGCCGCGACCCGCACGCGCGCGATCTGTCCCTTTTCCAACCCTGGATCCGTCACATGGACGGCGTGCAGATATTCCGACTTGCCCACCATCTGCCAGGGCAGTCGGCCGGGTTTTTCGAACAGCACTGTGACCTCGCGCCCGACCATGGCCTGCTGGGCTGCGCGCTGTTGGGCGCCGAGCAGTTCCTGCAGGCGCGCAAGACGGTCCGAAGCGACACTGTCCGGCACGCCCTCGCGCTCGGAGGCCGGGGTGCCGGGGCGCGCCGAATACTTGAAGCTGTAGGCCTGCCCATAACCGACGGCTCGTACAAGATCGAGCGTCGCCTCGAAATCAGCGTCCGATTCGCCGGGAAAGCCCACGATGAAATCGCCCGAGAGCAAGAGATCCGGCCGCGCGGCGCGCAGACGCTCCACGAGCCGTAGATAGGCTTCGGCGGTGTGCTTTCGGTTCATCGCCCTGAGGACCCGATCGCTCCCGGATTGGACGGGGAGATGCAGATAGGGCATGAGTTTCGGCTCGCTCCCATGCGCCTCGATCAGATCTTCATCCATGTCATTGGGGTGTGATGTCGTGTAGCGGATCCGCTCCAGCCCCTCGATACGGGCGAGCGCCTTGATCAGACGCGCGAGCGACCAGTCGCTCCCGTCTCCGGCCCCGTGATAGGCATTCACGTTCTGCCCCAGAAGGCTGATCTCGCGCACACCGCGCGCGACGAGTTCCTGCGCCTCGGCGAGGATGCGTGCGGAAGGGCGTGAAACCTCCGCGCCGCGGGTGTAGGGGACCACGCAAAAGGCGCAGAACTTGTCGCAGCCTTCCTGCACCGTCAGGAAGGCAGTCGGCCCGCGGTTCGCGCGCCGCGCGCTGGGCAGGTGGTCGAACTTGTCCTCGGCCGGGAAATCGGTCTCGACCTGAGGCGTGCCGCTGCGAAGCGTCTTCTCCATCTCGGGCAGCCGGTGATAGCTTTGCGGGCCGACGACCAGATCGACCAGCGGCTGGCGGCGGATGATCTCCTCGCCCTCTGCCTGCGCGACGCAACCGGCGACGCCGATCTTCAACTCTGGCCGCGCGGCCTTGATGGGCTTCAGCCGGCCCAGTTCGGAATACACCTTCTCGGCGGCCTTTTCGCGGATATGGCAGGTGTTGAGCAGGATCATGTCGGCCTGATCTGCCTGCTCGGTAAGCGTATAGCCCGACGGCGCCAGCGCTTCTGCCATGCGCTCGCTGTCATAGACATTCATCTGGCAGCCATAGGTCTTGATAAAGAGTTTCTTTGCCTCGGCCATGCGCCCTCTCAACTCGGTATGTGTACGGCTTCCGCGTTCACATAACGGCGCGATCATGCTGAGGCAAGCCGAGCGCGGCGCGGATCGGCAGATGATCGGAGGCCTTGCGCGCAAGCGGGCTGTCATGCGCCTTGAGGCCCAGCACCTGCGCTCGCCGGCACCCGATGATCCGGTCAAGCGGCAGGACGGGCATCTGAGCCGGAAAGCTCGCGATTGTATCGGCCGAGCGTTTGACGGCCCGCAACTCGCGCCGCAAGGGCATGAGCGAGCAGCCTGTCCCCAGCCGCCATTCGTTGAAGTCGCCCATGACAAGGGTCGGTCGCCCATCGCCGCGCTCGATCTCGGCAGAAAGCTGGCGCGCCTGCAGAAGGCGGGATTGATGCAAAAGGCCCAGATGCGCTGCAATGACACGCAAGGGCTGCCCTGCAACGCGGATATCGGCGATGATGGCCCCGCGCGGCTCCAATCCCTGCAAGGTGATGGCGCGTGCCTCCTCCACCTCTGCGCCGCGTAGCAACAGAAGATTGCCATGCCAGCCAAGCGCGCGTTTGCCCAGCCGGTCGATCAGCACCACGGGGTCGAGACCGGTCTCGTCCCGCAACATGTCCGGATCGAGCACGCCCTTGCGGTCGCCGAACCGGCGATCGACTTCCTGCAACGCCACGATATCCGCGCCGAGTTCGCGGATCACCTGTACGGTGCGCGCAGGGTCGCGCCGATAGTCGGTTCCGACAGCCTTGTGAATATTGTAGGAACTGACAATCAGATCGGACATCACATCAGGGTTGTAAGGGACGGGATTCGGGCGAGGCGGAGCAGTTTGACTAGTCTTCCATACACCAGATATGCCTGCGGCGTTGTGGATCCACAATATTCCGGAGTCTTCAAAGATCCGTTAAGTGTCCCGAATGCCTGCATATGAACCGCTGGATGCTCTGGTGATCGGGGCCGGGCCGGCCGGGTTGATGGCGGCTGAAGCGCTGGCAAACCGGGGCCGGCGCGTCGTGATCTGCGAGGCCATGCCCACGGCAGGGCGAAAATTCCTGATGGCGGGCAAGTCGGGGCTCAATCTGATGAACGCGGCACCGCTCAGCGAACAATTGTCCCTGTACGCCGAAGCCGAATCCTGGCTCGAGCCTGCACTGCGCGCCTTCGGCCCCGATGAGATCCGCGCCTGGGCCGAAGGGCTGGGGCAGGATCTGTTCGTAGGATCATCTGGGCGCGTGTTTCCCGTGGCGCTGAAGGCCGCGCCACTCTTGCGGGCCTGGCTTGGTCAGCTGGCGGCGAAAGGTGTCGAGCTGCGCTGTCGCTGGCGTTGGGTGGCGGGGCGAAGGTTTTGCTTCCAGACGCCTGGCGGCGTATGTGAGCTCGCCCCACGCGTGGCCGTGCTGGCGCTTGGCGGGGCAAGCTGGCGTCGCCTCGGCTCGGACGGGGAATGGGCGGCCGGGTTTGCGGCCGAGGGGATGCGCCTTGCGCCGTTCCAACCTGCGAATATGGGAATGCAGGCAGCATGGTCGGAGCATATGCGCCCGTTCTTCGGCGCGCCGATTAAGGGCGTGGTGCTGCGCGCCGGTGCGATGCATGTGCGCGCGGAATTCGTGATCTCTGCCCGTGGGGTTGAAGGTGGCGCGATCTATGCGCTCTCCCGGCCCCTGCGCGCGGGGGCGCACCTGATCGTCGATCTGTTCCCGGATCTCACGCGCGCGCAGATCGCAGAGCGTCTGTCCCACCAACCTCGCAAGCTTTCGCAGAAGAACCGCCTGCGCCGCGCGCTGGGGCTTGAGGGCGCGCGGTTCGCACTTCTGCTTGAAAGCGCGCGCCCGTTGCCACAGGACGCGTCGCAGCTTGCCGGGATCCTGAAGACCGTTGCCCTCCCACTTGCCGGGCCGCGCCCGCTAGACGAGGCGATCTCGACAGCGGGCGGGCTGCGCCGGGACGGGCTGACCGACACATTGATGCTGCGCGACTGGCCGGGCGTCTTTGCCGCTGGTGAGATGCTTGACTGGGAAGCCCCGACAGGTGGCTACCTGCTGACGGCCTGTCTTGCCACAGGGCATTGGGCGGGGCGCCACGCTGCCAGCTATTGAGGACTGCGGATTTGTCAGGCCACCAGCGATTCGGCGCGTTTCAGATCGACACTGACCAACTGGCTCACGCCGCGCTCGCCCATGGTCACACCGAATAGCCGATCCATCCGCGCCATCGAGATCGCGTTATGGGTGATGATCAGATACCGCGTCTCGGCGCGGCGAGTCATCTCGTCCAGGAGGTCGCAGAACCGAGAGACATTGGCATCATCAAGCGGCGCGTCCACCTCATCGAGCACACAGATTGGCGCAGGATTGGCGAGAAAGACGGCAAAGATCAGCGCAAGCGCTGTCAAGGTCTGCTCACCGCCCGACAGAAGCGACAGCGTGGCGAGTTTCTTGCCGGGAGGCTGGCACATGATCTCGAGCCCGGCATCGAGCGGATCGTCACTTTCCACCAGCACCAGCCGCGCCTCGCCACCGCCGAAGAGATGCGAGAACAGCGTCGAGAAATTCGCGTTCACCTTGTCGAAGGCAGCCAGAAGCCGTTCGCGCCCTTCACGGTTGAGCGCATGAATCCCTGCCCGCAGCTTGGTGATGGCCGCCTCGAGATCGGCTTTTTCCTGAACCAGCGTCGCGTGTTCTTCCGCAACAACGCGAGCATCTTCCTCGGCGCGCAGATTGACCGCGCCGAGCGCATCGCGCGCCTGGCGCAGGCGCATCAATTCAGCCTCGAGCGCGGGCGCGTCGGGCATCGTGTCCGGGTCCGCGCCCAACTGCGCGAGCAACTCCGGCGGGCCGCAGTCATGTGCTTCGGTGATCCGGTCGGCAGCCTCGGCGACACCTGCCTGCGCTGTCTCGGCCCGGGCTTCGGCCCTCGCCCTAGCCTCGCGCGCGTCCGAGGCGGCGCGCTCGGCGGCGCGCTCGGCCTCGGCGGCGGCACGGATCCCCGCCTCGCCGGCGCTGAGATTGTCACTGGCGGCCGCAAATCGTGCCTCGGCCTTGTCGAGCTCATGCGCCAGCGCGTCGCGTTTGGCCGCCAGTTCGGCCGGCGCAGCCTCGGCCCCGGACAATTCGGCTTCAGTGTCCGTCTTGCGGGCGACGAGATCGGCCATCCGCGCCTTGGCGTTTCCGAGCCGTGCGCGCCATCCGTCGAGGGCACGGGTGACGTCGTCAGCGCGCTTGCCGCGTGCCTGGATCTCATGTCGAAGCTCGTCGGCCTGCGCACGGCGCGACATCATCGTGATGCGGGCGGCCTCGACTGTGCGGCGCAGATCAGCAATCTGAGTGCGCTCGGCTTCCAGATCCGGCAGGTCCGCGCGTTGGCGCTCGCTGTCGCGCAGGGCGCTGCGCAGATCGTGGCTTTCGGCCTGAAGACGCGCGAGCTGCGCGCGGCTGGCCTCGCGCCGACCCTTGGCTTGATCGCGGTCGGCCTGTGTGCTGAGGGCTGCGCGGCCCGCCTGGGTGAGCCGCTGATCAGCGCAGCGCCGCGCCTCGCGTGCCGCGCGTTCTGCCGCGCTTGCCGAGTCAAGTTGCGCCTGCCGGGCCTGATGCGCGGCGCGCGCCTCGGCAAGCCGCGCGCCTGCCGCCTCCAGATCGCGTTCGAGGGCCG
>SLKB01000393.1 GCA_007134805.1 Paracoccaceae bacterium | reverse complement strand
GCGACATCGCCAAGCCCCAGCGGAGAGAGGGCGTCGCGATACGCGGCGATGTCGACCGGAGCTTGCGCCTCGGTCCGGATCGTCGTACCGCCCCGGAAGTCGATGCCGAAATTGAGACCCATGATCGCGAAGGCGAGGATCGAGAGGACCATCGCAACGACCGAAGCGCCGAGCGTTGTCTTCCAGTGGCGGAAGAAGTCGATCGCGGTATCCTGCGGGACAAGTTTCAATCGCATGCGCTGTGTGTCCTTCAGATCGCGAGGGTTTTGGGGCGGCGGCGCTCGAAATAGATCACCAGCATCAGGCGCGTGACCAGCAGCGCCGTGAAGACCGAGGTGAGGATCCCGAGCCCCAGCGTCACCGCAAAGCCCCGCACTGGTCCAGAGCCCATGGCAAAGAGGATCAGCGCAGTGATGAACGTGGTGATATTCGCGTCCAGAATGGCCGAGAGCGCCTTCTCATAGCCCAGTTCGATCGCGCGCGCGGGCCCGCGCGCCGTGCGCATCTCCTCGCGTATTCGCTCGAAGATGAGCACTGTCGCATCGACCGCCATGCCGATGGTCAGCACGATCCCGGCGATCCCCGGCAGGGTCAGGGTGGCCCCGATCATCGAGAGAAGCGCGAAGATCATCGACACGTTCAGCAAGAGCGCGATATTGGCGATGATCCCGAATATGCCGTAACTCGCCAGCATGAAGCCGAGCACTGCAATCATGGCGACGATCGCGGCGACCTTCCCCGCATCGATGCTGTCCTGCCCAAGTTCCGGGCCGACAGTGCGTTCCTCGAGGAAATCCATTTCGGCAGGCAACGCCCCGGATCGCAGGAGCACTGCAAGCTGACTGGTTTCCTCGACCGTGAAGCGGCCCGTGATGATGCCTGAGCCACCCGGAATATGGCTCTGGATCACAGGGGCAGAGATCACCTCGCCATCGAGCACGATGGCAAAGGGGTTGCCGATATTCTCGGCCGTGTAGAGCCCGAACGCCCGCCCCCCGGCCGGATTGAACCGGAAATTCACTGCAGGCCGGTTGTTCTGGTCCTGCCCGGGCTGGGCATCGACCAGTTGATCGCCCGTCACGACTGGCGTCTGCTCGAGGATGTAGTAGGTGCCCGGCTCATCAATCGAGGGGACAATGATGTTGCGCGGCCCGGGTGGCTCATCGGGGTCGGAGGTCACGTTCACGACCGGGTGAAAGGTCAGCCGTGCCGTGGTGCCGATCAGCGCCTTCAATTCTTCGGCCGATCCGATGCCCGGCACCTGGATGAGGATCCGGTCCGCACCCTGGCGCTGGATCGTGGGCTCGCGCGTGCCGGCCTCGTCGACGCGGCGGCGGATGATCTCGAGCGACAGGCGCATGGTGCGCTCATCGGTCGCGGCGCGCTCTGCCTCGGAGAGGCTGACGACGATATCCTCACCATCGACGCGCACGTCAAGGTCGCGGGCCGTGCTGAAACCGGTGATCGACTGGGTCGGCTGGGCAAGCTCGCGCACGAGACTCGCTGCCTGATCGATCGCGTCGAGATTGGCAATGCGCACGCGCAATTCGCCCGCATCCTCCGAGGGGATGCGCCGCACCGCGCCGACCTGATCGCGCGCCTCCACGAGTTGATCGCGCACCGACGGCCAGAGGCTGTCAATGCGGTCGGCATAGACATCCGAGACGCGCACCTCGGCCAGAAGATGCGCGCCGCCACGCAGATCAAGGCCCAGGTTGACGAGGCTCGAAGGCAGGAAGGTCGGCCAGAACGACGGCGCATCCTCGCCCTCGACGACCGCGCTCAACCCGGTCTCGACGCCGTTGCGGGCATCATTGAAACGCTCGACCCGGTCGTAGAACAGGTTGGGCATCGCAAAGAGAAGTGCCAGAGCACAGGTCGCCCAAATCAGGATGCGTTTCCACATCGGTATTTGCAGCATCAGCGCAGCGCCCCCGTCATTGCAGTGCTCAGATCGGCCAGGAAGAGCCTCACTCTTTCGCAGCCGGCTCGGTCTTGGAAATCACGTTTGCGATGGTCTGCTTGATCACCCGCACCTTGACGCCGTCAGCGATCTCGACCTCGGCCTCGCCGTCTTCCTTGACCTTGACGACCTTGCCGACGATCCCGCCCTGCGTGACCACCTGGTCCCCGCGGCGCAGCGCATTGACCATCGCCTGGTGTTCTTTCATCTTCTTTTGCTGCGGGCGGATGAGCAGGAAATACATGATCACGAAGATCAGGATGAACGGGATGATCGAGATCAGACCACCGGCGGCGCCGGCATCCTGAGCATAGGCAGGCGAGACGAACATGAACGCTCCTGTTTATGGGTGTCCGACGGCCGGACAGACTACCATGCCTCGAGCCGATCAGCCCAAGGCGTATTTGGCGCGCACCCTAATGTCAGGGCCTGCGCTTGGCAAGGCAGGCAGGCGCGCAATCTTGGCGCACGGGCGCAGGGACGGATCGCAATTGCGTGCGCCCTCACCAGCGCCCCGAGAGCACGCGCAAGAGCAGACTGCCCCGCCGCGAGAACTCTGAGGACGCGAGCGCTCCCTGGGTGATCCGCTCAGGTGCCGCGCGCGCGCGGCGCAGGATCGCGCCTGCCTGCCAGCCGACCATCAGCGCAGGCCCGGCGTTGCGCGCCACCTTGCCGCGTGCCGCCCGCGCCCGCGCCAGACGCGCAAGCCCTGCACCTGCAAGACGGCGCAGGGTGTCGGGGCTCTCATCGATCAGCGGCGTCTGCCCGGCGGCCTTGAGCGCAGGCACCGCGAGAAACCATTGCGCAAGGCCCGCGGCATGGGCGAGATCGCGCACCACTGGCTCCGCCTGTGGCGCAGCACCCAACGCGCGCGCGGAGAGCCACATCAGATGTCCCGAGGTCGCGTCGATATGCCCCTCGAAGGCCGCTTCATCCGCGAAAGGTACGCGCGCGATGTCCCAGTTGCGCGCAGCGGTCATCGCATGGCCCAGATCGAGCGGCAGGCCGGCCTCACGCCAGACCTGTGCGAGCGGGGTGGCCACTTCATGCGCCCGCGGGCGCGCGCCCTGCGCAATCTCATCCAGCACATCATGCCAGAATTGCAGCCGCATCTGGGCGATCATAGGCTCTGCCGTGACATAGGGGGCCCGCGCGATCTCGAGATTGAACGCATAAAGCGGCCAGAGTCGGGCCTGGATCCAGTCCGGCGCGGCGCGGGTCGCAAGATAGCGGTCGGGGTCGCCCGCGCGCAGGAGGTCGCCCAGATTGCTCATTCAGGGGCAACGACCATCAGCAGATAGGCAATTTCCGAGGGGGCTGCCTTCCAGCGCGCGATTTCCTGTTCGGCCTCATCGAGCGCATCACGCAGGCTGCCATGTGCAGCGGGGCGCAGCCGCGCAATACGGTCGGAGAGCGAGGTGTAATACGCCTCCCACGCGGCACCAATCACCATCCGCTCACCAAGGCAGCGATAGCCGGCTTCGGCCACGCGCGCGCGGATGCCCGCGGCATTGGTGACCTGCGGGTATTGCGACCAGAAGGCGCGCGCGTTGGCCGAGGGGTTGGCCAAGAGGCAGGCCTCGGAAAAGGCCACGCAGCCACCTGGGGCCAGCGCATCGCGCCAGCGCCGCAGCCCTTCGGTGACGCCCAGAAAATACAGCGCGCCGGCGCACCAGATCAGATCATAGGGTCCGGCGACCTGCGCCATGTCGCCCTCGCGCACCTGCACGCGCGCGGCGAACAGGGCCGTGCGCTTGCGCGCCGCCTCGACCAGTTGCCCGATCTGATCCACGGCCTCGATCTGCGCTTGCGGGCGTTCCTTTGCAAGCGTCACTGTGTCCGCCCCTGATCCGCAGCCCGCGTCAAGGATGCGCGCCGTCGCCGGCGTGCCCGCGACATAAAGCGCCCAGGCGACATCGGCAGGCATCCCCGGCCCTTCGCGCGCAAGGTCCGCGTAGACTGTGAGAAAAGCCTCATCGGGCGTTATTTCGGACATGGCACGACCCCATCGCGCAAGAGTTTCCAGGTGACAGCATCGAGAAGCGCCTCGAAACTGGCATCGACAATATTGGGCGAGACCCCGACCGTGGACCAGCGCCGCCCCTGCCCGTCTTCGCTGTCGATGATCACACGGGTCACGGCATCCGTGCCACCTTGCGTGATGCGCACCTTGAAATCGACAAGCTTCATGTCGTCGATTGCCTGCTGATAGGGCCCCAGATCCTTGGCCAGTGCCCGCGACAAGGCATTCACCGGGCCGCGATCATGGCCATCGACATCCATCGACTCGGAGACCGAGAGCTTCTTTTCGGAGCCGATCTTGACCACGACCACGGCCTCGGACAGGGTCACCATCTGGTTGTACTTGTTCTTGCGCCGCTCGACCGTCACCCGATAACGCTTCACCTCGAAGAAATCGGGCACCTGCTCCAGCGCGCGCCGCGCGAGGAGTTCGAAGCTCGCCTGCGCGCTGTCATAGGCATAGCCCTGATCCGCGCGCAGCTTGACCTCATCGAGGATCGCGCCCAGGCGCGCGTCGCCCTTTTCGACCGCCACGCCCATATCGGCAAGCCGCATCCGCAGGTTGGACTGGCCTGCCTGGTTCGACATCGGAACGACGCGCGCATTCCCGACAGCGTCGGGGGGGATGTGCTCATAGGTCGTGGGGTCTTTCAGGATTGCGCTGGCATGCAGCCCGGCCTTGTGCGCAAAGGCCGAGGCGCCGACATAGGGAAGCGACCGCAGCGGCACCCGGTTCAGGATATCATCGAGCCTGCGCGAGATCCGCAAGAGCCCTTGCAGCGCCTCGAGGCTGACCCCTGTCTCGAACCGGTCGGCATAGGCGGGCTTGAGCAGCAATGTCGGGATCAGCGTCGTCAGCGAGGCATTGCCGCAGCGTTCCCCCAACCCGTTCAGCGTGCCCTGGATCTGGCGCGCGCCTGCTTCGACCGCGGCCAGCGATCCGGCAACGGCCTGACCCGTGTCATCATGGCAATGGATGCCAAGGCGGTCGCCGGGAATGCCACTCTCGATCACGGTGTGGGTAATCGTACGGATTTCGCTGGGAAGCGTGCCGCCATTGGTGTCGCACAGCACCACCCAGCGCGCGCCGGCATCATGGGCGGCGTGAAGCGCTTCCAGCGCGTAATCGGGATTGGCCTTGTAGCCGTCGAAGAAATGCTC
>SLKB01000195.1 GCA_007134805.1 Paracoccaceae bacterium | reverse complement strand
GGCAGCACGCCCCTGGCCTGCGCGATATCCGCGCCACGGCGCGCGCCATGCACAATGTCCAGCTTGCTCACGGCCTTGCTGTCGAGAAGCTGCGCGCGCAGGGTCACGCCAATCTCGGGATCGTGCTGAATTTTACGGAAATCCTGCCCGCCGGGCGAGAGCACGCAGCTGCGGCTGATCTCGCCGATGCGATCTCGAACCGCTGGTTCATTGAATCGGTCGCACGCGGGACCTACCCGGAGGTGGTTCTCGACGCGCTGGGCAAGCACATGCCCCAAGGCTGGCAGGATGACATGAACACCATCGCAGCCCCGCTCGACTGGCTTGGCGTGAACTACTATTCGCGCAGTATCGTCGCGCATGATCCGGATGCGGCCTGGCCGTCGACCCGCACGCAAGAGGGGCCGTTGCCCAAGACGCAGATGGGCTGGGAAATCTACCCGAACGGCTTGCGCAACCTGCTGGTACGCATGGCACGCGACTATGTTGGCGATCTGCCGATCGTGGTGACTGAAAACGGCATGGCCTGGGCCGATCAACTCGAGGATGGTGCGGTCACGGACACGGTCCGCACCGAGTATGTTGCAGCCCATCTCGACGCCACCCGCGCGGCACGCGACGAAGGGGCGAATGTGCAGGGGTTCTTCTACTGGTCGCTCCTTGACAATTACGAGTGGTCCTTCGGTTATGCCAAGCGCTTCGGCCTCGTCCATGTCGATTTCGAGACCATGACGCGCACGCCGAAAGCCTCTTACCACGCGCTCAAGGCCGCGCTGCGCGACGCGTAGCGCTGCGGGCAGGGCGGCGGCGGGAAGCGTTGCGCGGGCCTCGGCGCCCGTGCGATCAACGCTGCGACGCGCGCCCCGGTCGAGCCGCAGACGCATCCGCCGATGCGAAGACCACGCGCCATTGGGTGCTGACAGCGCTCACATGTCATGCCAATGTCACAAAACCTTGCGAGGAGAGGCGCAGGTTTCATTGACAGGAGGATCCCATGACCATGAACGCCCCACATCTCCGCACTCTGGTTGCGGCAACCCTTGCAGCCAGTCTCGCGCTGCCGGTCGCCGCGGAGTATTACGAAGGCCAGACCATCCGCATCGTCATTCCGTTCTCGGCGGGTGGCGGGACCGACACCTTCGGCCGGCTGATCGCCACGCATCTGGGTCAGCACATCCCCGGCAACCCGACCGTGATTGCCGAGAATGCCACCGGGGCCGGCGGGCTGATGGGGTCGAACGAGTTCTTCCGCTCGGAGCGCGACGGGCTCACGCTGCTGACAGCCTCGGGGCACTTGAACCTGCGCGCCTTCCTCGGGCTCGAGGGGCTGGAACTGGACCTCAATGACCTCGAACCTGTCGTGGCCGCCCCGATGGGCCACATCACTGCGCTGCACAGCAACGCCAACATCTCGGAAGCGACCGAGTTGATGGGGATCGAGGGCCGCATCACCAAGGGCATCACCGATCCCGTTGGGCTGATCGAATCTATCGTCGCGCTGGAGATGTTCGGGCTCGAGTATCGCCCCGTGCCCGGCTTTGGCGGGCGCGGCGACACGCGGCTTGCCTTCGAGCGGGGCGAGTTGATGGTCAACACGCAGTCGACACCGGCCTTCAATGCGAGCGTGGTGCCGCTCATCGAGGAAGGAACGGCCATGGCAGCCTATGCGATTGGCTTCATCGATGCCGATGGCAATCCGGTCCGTGACCCGGCCGCGCCCGATATCCTGACTGCGCCGGAACTCTATGAGCAGATCCATGGCGAGATGCCCTCGGGCGAGGCTTGGGAGGCCTACAAGGTCGTCGCCAATCTGGTCCAGAACACCCGCGGGACGATCTGGGTGTTTGACGATGCCCCCGAAGAGGCCCGCGCGGCGTTGCGCGCAGGGGTCGATGCGATGGTGATGGATGACGCGTTCCAGGCCGCGGCCGCAGACATCCTCGAGGGATACGAGATCATCTCGGGCGAGGGGCTCGACCAGATCAAGGCCGAGCTTGATGCCGCGCCGACCGAAATCCTCGACTGGCTGCGCGACATGATGACCGAGAAATTCGAGGTCACCTTTACGCAGCGCTGAGCTAGCGAGACGACGACCTGACCCACGGCGCGGGCGCTTCCTCACAAGCGGCCGCGCCCTTTGCACACAATGAGGCAGTTCCGATGTGGGATTCGATGATCGCCGGCTTCATGATGCTGATGGACCCGTTCCGCATGAGCATGCTCATGCTCGGCGTGGCGATCGGCATTCTTGTGGGCATCCTGCCGGGCCTTGGCGGTCTGATGGGCATGGCACTCGTCCTGCCCTTCCTCTTCGGGATGGACCCCTATGCCGGCATCGCGATTCTGATCGGTATCGCGGCTGCCGTGCCCTCTGCCGATACGTTTCCCTCGGTTCTGATGGGCATTCCCGGCTCTTCGGGCAGTCAGGCGACCGTGATGGACGGCTACCCGATGGCCCGCAAGGGAGAGGCGGCACGCGCGCTCGGCGCGGCGTTTTCCGCCTCGATGATCGGGGGTGTGCTGGGCGCGCTCGCGCTCACCGCGCTCGTGCCTTTCGCGCGCCCCATCGTGCTGATGTTCGGCGCGCCCGAGCTTTTGATGCTGACGATCCTCGGGCTCTCGATGGTCGGCGTGCTCAGCGGCAACCGGCCCGTGCTTGGCATCATCGCCGCCTGCGTGGGGCTGCTGCTCGGGATGGTGGGCGGCGCACCCGCCGCGCCCGAATACCGCTGGGCCTACGGGGTGGTGTATCTCTTTGACGGGTTTTCGCTGGTGATCGTGGCGCTTGGTCTCTTTGCCCTGCCCGAGATCATCGACCTTCTCGCCAAGGGCGGGTCGATCGCCCGGCGACAGCCCGGGCTCGGCACCGGCTGGATGGACGGCGTGCGCGACACGCTGAGCAACAAATGGCTCGTCGTGCGCCACAGTGTGATTGGGGTCACCGTGGGCGCGATCCCGGGCATGGGCTCGTCGATCATAGACTGGCTGAACTACGGCTATGTCGTCACCCGCGCCAAGAACAAGTCGCAATTCGGCAAGGGCGATGTGCGCGGCGTGATCGCCCCCGAGGCTGCAAACAACGCCCGCGAGGGGGGCGTGCTGATGCCCACGCTCCTCTTCGGGGTGCCGGGATCTTCGGCGATGGCGCTGTTTCTCGGCGCGCTCCTGATCTTCGGCATCCAGCCGGGCCCGTCATTGCTGCGCGACGATCTCGACCTTGTCTTCGTGATCATCTGGTCGCTCGCGATCGCCAATATCTTCGGCACGCTGATCTGCCTGATGCTGTCGCGCCCGATCTCGCGGCTGACCTTCGTGCCCTTTCGCTACATCGCGCCGGTGGTGCTGTGCATCGTGATCCTGGGCGCCTGGCAGGAGACGCGGCACCTTGGCGACCTCCTGACACTGGCGGCTTTCGGGTTGCTGGGCTGGACCATGAAGCGCATCGGCATGCCGCGCCCGCCTCTGCTAGTGGGCTTCATCCTGTCGGCGCTGGTGGAGCGGTATCTCTGGATGTCCTACAGCATCTATGACTGGGAGTGGGTGACACGCCCCCTGGTGATGGTGATCGCCGCGTTGTGCGTGGTGCTGGTGCTGGGCGGCACGGTGATGAAGGCGCGGGTCGCGCGAGGGGCGGTCGAACGTGCCGCAACGGAGGGGACCCGTCATGCAGACTGACGATACCACGCGCCTGCAGCAGCGGCTGCGCACGGGTTTCGTGCTGGCGGTGGCGCTTATTGCGATCTTCGTGATCTGGACAGCGAGCGGGTTTCGGACCGCGGCACGGCTCTTCCCTCTCTATGCGGCCTGGGCAACGCTCGGCTTCTGCGCGCTCGAACTCGGCCGGCAGGCCTTGCAGCGGGTGCGCGGCGCGCAGGTCTCTGACGCGCAAGGTGTCGACACCGCCGATATCGGGGTCGAGGCCGAGGAAATGGGCCTCGACGGGCTCAAGCGCGGGCTGGGGATCTACGCCTGGGTGCTCGGCTATGGCGCGCTGATCCTCGCCCTGGGGATGCAATGGGCCACCGTGATCTTCGTACCGGCGCTTCTGCATCTGCGGTTCCGGTCAGACTGGCGGGTGAGCCTCGGGATCGTTGTGGGGCTTCTGGCGCTCATGTGGGCGCTTAGGAGCTTTCTCGGCTTGCGCCTGCCGCCGGGGCTTGTCTCGGTGCCCTTCCTGTTCTGACCGCGCGCTCACGCCTTGCGGCGTCGCGCCTCACTGCCCCAAAGCGCAAGGCCCACCCCGCCAAGGATCCCGGCCGAGCACAGGATGAGGCGCCAGGTCAGCGGCTCTGCGATGAAGATCACTCCGCCAGCGGCAGCGATTGCCGGCACGGTCAGTTGCACATAGGCAGCCGTGCTGCGCTCAAGTGCGGGCAACACACTGTACCAGATCGCATAGCCCAGCCCCGAGGCCAGCGCCCCCGACGCGATCGCATAGGCCCAGCCCGCAACGGTTGTGCACTGCGCGCCCAGCCCCGGCAGGATCATCAGCAGCGCCACTGGCAGGAGCCGCAGGAAATTGCCGCCGGTGTCGACGAGCGGCTGCACCGATCCCCGCCCGATCAGCGAATAGGCCGCCCAGGCGAACCCCGCAAGGATCATTAGCGTCGCCCCAAGCCTGTCGGGGGCCGTCACACCCGGCATCAGCAGAAGGACAAGAAACAGACTCGCTACGCCGAAGCCCGCAAGCTCGAGCCTGCACGGCCGGTCGCCCTGTCCGATCGCCCAGCCAAGGATGCCGAACTGCACTGCGGCAAACAGCAGCAGCGCCCCCGTGCCCGCATCCAGGGCCAGATAGGCGTAAGAAAACGCCACCGCATAGATCAGCAGGGCACCCGCCCCGGCCGCGCTGCCACCGACGCGCCAGAGGCGTGGCCGTGCCCCGCGCGCAGCGAGGATCGCAGCCAGGATGAGCGCCCCCGAGGCCAGCCGGATCCCCGTATAGCTCAACGCATCCGCTTCACCCGCGGCCAGGGCCAGGCGGTTCAGGACCGAGTTCGCGGCAAATGCCACCATTGCCAGTGCCGTCAAAAGGGCGATTCTCACCCCCGAGACCTGCGCCATCCCGCCTGCTCCCTGCCGCTGCCTGCGATCCTTCGTCGGATGGCGCTAGCAGATGGCTGGAAGACCGGCAAGCAACACAACGACAGGATGCGCCCACGG
>SLKB01000080.1 GCA_007134805.1 Paracoccaceae bacterium | reverse complement strand
TGCCATGTGCAGATCTTCAATGTGGGGCTGAAAAGCTATCGCGACCTGCCCTTGCGCATGGCCGAGTTCGGCTCGTGCAACCGGTATGAGCCGTCAGGGGCGCTGCATGGGATCATGCGCGTGCGCGGCTTCACGCAGGACGACGCGCATATCTTCTGCCGCGAGGACCAGATCGAGGCGGAGACCGAGAAATTCATCACGCTTCTGTCCGGGATCTATCGCGATCTGGGCTTCGAGAGTTTCCGCGTGAAATTCTCGGACCGGCCCGAGACGCGGGCGGGCGCGGATGAGGTCTGGGACAAGTCCGAGGCCGCCTTGCGGGCGGCGACACGCGCGGCAGGCTACGATTTCGAGGAGAACCCGGGCGAGGGGGCGTTTTACGGCCCGAAGCTTGAATTCGTGCTGCGCGATGCGATCGGGCGAGACTGGCAATGCGGCACACTGCAGGTGGATTTCGTCCTGCCCGAGCGGCTCGACGCCACCTATATCGGCTCGGATGGCGGCAAGCACCGCCCCGTGATGCTGCACCGCGCAGTTCTGGGCTCGTTCGAGCGCTTCATCGGGATACTGATCGAGAATTTCGCAGGCCGCCTGCCGCTGTGGCTTGCGCCGCGGCAGGTTGTGGTGGCCTCGATCGTGTCCGATGCGGATGCCTATTGCCACGAGGTGCTGGACGCGCTGCGGGATGCGGGGATCCGCGCCGAGCTGGACCTGCGCAATGAGAAGATCAACTACAAGGTGCGCGAGCACAGTGTGGGCAAGGTGCCGGTGATCCTGGCCATCGGCGCGCGCGAAGTGGCAGAGCGGACAGTCTCGGTGCGCCGTCTGGGCGAGAACCGGACCGAGACGCAGCCGCTCGACGCGCTGGTCGAGGCACTGCGCGTGGAGGTGCTGCCGCCGGATCTGCGCGCGGCTCGGGGAAAGGTCGCGGCGGAGTAACCCGCCGCGTCAGAGGAAGAAGGCCAGCGCCCAGGGCGCGAGCGCGGCGGTCAGCATGGCGTTGAGCGCCATGCCGATGCCCGCGAAGGCGCCGGCCTGCGGATTGACCTGAAAGGCGCGCGCCGTGCCGATGCCATGCGCAGCCACACCCACTGCAAAGCCGCGCGCGCGCCAGTCGCGGATGCGCAGCGCGTTCATCAGGGGGGTCACCACGATCGCGCCGATCATGCCCGTGATGATCACGAGCACTGCTGTCAGCGTCGGCGAGCCGCCCAGCGATTCGCTGATCCCGAGCGCGACAGGGGCCGTGGTGCTTTTGGGGGCGAGGCTGGCGAGCAGATCGCCCGGCAGCCCGAAGGCCTGCCCGATCCAGAGCGCTGAGAGCACGGCCACGCTTGATCCCGCGATCAGTGCGGCAAGGATCGGCAGAAGCGCGCGCCGCACGGTCGCGCGGTGCAGCCAGAGCGGGACCGCAAGCGCGACTGTCGCGGGGCCAAGCAGGAAGTGCACGAATTGCGCGCCCTCGAAATAGGTGGCGTAGCTCGTGTCGCTGACCCACAGGATCACCGCCAGCACGATCACCGCGACCAGCACCGGGTTCACGAGCGGCGCGCGGCCCGCGCGCGTCGCGCACCAGTCGCCGAAGGAATAGGCGATCAGCGTGGCGCAAAGCCACAGGAGCGGCGATTCGGCGAGATAGGACCAGATTTCGGCCACATCACGCATCGGGATGCTCTGTCTTGGCAACCGATCCCGACAGCCGCGCGACCAGCACGAAGGCCCCGGCGCCGGCGATCAGCGCAAGTACTGTCGAGCCGATGAGCGCGAGCGCGAGGCCCGCCCCATGGCTCGAGAGCAGATGCAGATGCCCGACCACGCCCACACCTGCCGGCACGAAGAGAAGCGACAGATGGCGCAGGATCGCCTCGCCCGTGGGCTGGATCAGCGCGGCAACCCGGGGCAGTCCCAGCATCAGTACGAACAGGAGCGCCATGCCAAGCACGGGGCCCGGCACGGGCAGGGCGACAAGACGGGCGAGGATTTCGCCGGCAAGCTGGCAGGCGAGGATCAGGGCGAGAGCGTGGATCATGGGGCAGGGCCTTTCATCTGGGGGCAGCTTCCCCATTGGCGCGGATTCGGGACCGAAAGGAAAGAGATCATGACACATGCCCGATGCGCGCGCGGGGCTGCTTGACAGCGCGGTGGCGCCGGCCCAAGAGAGAGCATGCAAGATCATCTCAAGGGGCTGGTCATCACCGGGCTGGGGGTGCTGTGCCTCGTCCCGGATTCCCTCTTCGTGCGGTTGGTCGAGGCCGATGCGCTGGCCATCGCCTTCTGGCGCGGGCTGGTCGCGGGCTGTCTGCTTGCGCTGTTCGTCTTGGTGCGGATGGGTGCGCGCGCCTTTGAGGATGTGCTGCGCGCGGGCTGGCAGGGGCATGCGTATATCCTGCTCTACGGTCTCTCGGCGCCGGGCTTCGTGCTGGCGGTGTCGCTCACGAGCGTGGCGAATGTGGTGTTCATCCTCGCCTCCATGCCGGTTTTTGCAGCGGTCTTCAGCCGGCTCACGCTGGGCGAGCCGATCTCGGCGCGGATGATCTGGACGATGCTGGGGGTGTTTCTGGGCCTTGCGATCCTGATCATCGGCTCGAAGGAGAACGCGGCGACGAGCCTTGCGGGCGATCTGGTGGCGCTGGGTGTGTCGGCCTGTTATGCCGGCGCGCTGACGGCAGTGCGCGGGGTGCGCGCGCGCTCGATGGTTCCCGCAGCGCCGATCGCGCTGATCGGCATGTCGGTGCTGTTGCTGCCCTTTGTCGATGTGCTGGCGCCGGTGGCCGAGTTCTGGCCGCTGCTGATCGCGCATGGGGCGTTCATCGCCTTTGCCTCGGGGTTGATGGTGCTGGGGCCGCGCTATATCGGCTCGGCGGAGGTGTCGCTTCTGATCCTGCTGGAGACAGTGCTTGCGCCGCTTCTGGTCTGGGCGGTGATCGGCGAGGATCCGGGCGTCTGGGCGCTGGTCGGGGGTGGGGTGGTGATTGCAGTTCTCCTGCTGTCAAATATGGTGGTGCTGTTGCGCCTGCGTGCGATCTGAGGGAGACCGAGAAGGTGAACGACACGCCGCCGCGCCTGCACAGGCACGGCTTGAGGACATGAACGAAGAGGAATGAAGATGCGCAACCAGGCTGTGATGACAGCACTTCTGATGGCCGGACTGGCCGGCCCGGCGATGGGCGAAAGCCTCGATCTGTCGGATTGGGACGCCGTCGTGCAAGCGGCCGAAGGGCAGACAGTCTTCTGGCATGCCTGGGGGGGGGATGCGCGGATCAATGCCTTCATCGCCTCGGTCGGCGCCGATCTGCGCGCGCGCTATGGCGTGGGGCTTGAACATGTGCGCCTTGCCGATACCGCCGATGCCGTCACCCGCGTCATCTCGGAGCGTCAGGCGGGCCGCGACGCGGGCGGCGCGGTCGATGTGATCTGGATCAACGGCGCCAATTTCGCCTCGATGAAGGATCAGGATCTGCTGTTCGGCCCTTTCGCGGAGGAGCTTCCCAACTGGCCGCTTGTCGATACCGAGGCCAACCCGGCCGTGCTGATCGATTTCACCCTGCCGGTCGAAGGCTACGGCAGCCCCTGGGCGATGTTCCAGATGGTGTTCGAATATGACAGCGCCGCGGTTGCAGAGCCGCCGCGCTCGATCGCGGGCTTGCGCGACTGGACGCTCGCCAATCCGGGGCGTTTCACCTATCCGCAGCCGCCCGATTTCCTGGGCACGTCCTTCCTGAAACAGGCGCTTTATGGGGTGGTCGAGGATCCTGATGTGTTGCTCGGGCCCCCCGAAGATGTCGATTATGACACACTGACTGCCCCGCTCTGGGCCTTTCTCGACGAGATCACGCCGCATCTTTGGCGCGAGGGGCGCATCTACCCGCAGAATGAGCCCGCGCTGGGCCAGCTTCTGGCAGATGGCGAGATCGATATTGGCTTCGCCTTCAACCCGGGCCGTGCCTCGGCTGCCATCGCTGATGGAGAATTGCCCGACACAGTGCGCACATTCGTCTTCGACGCGGGCACGCTGGCCAATTCCTCGTATCTCTCGATCCCCTATAACGCGGCGAACAAGGCCGGCGCACTTGTGCTCGCCAATCTGATCCTCGATCCCGAGATCCAGGCCCGCGCGCAGGATCCTGATGTGCTGGGCTTCCAGACCGTGCTGGGCATGGACCGGCTGGACGCGGCCGACCGGGCCCGCTTCGACGCGCTGGAACTGGGCATCGCCACGCTTGCCCCTGATGAGATGGGCACGGGCCTGCTGGAGCCGCATCCCGGCTGGATGACCCGGATCGCCGAGGATTGGGAACGCCGCTACGGGACGGGCAACTAGGCTTGCATCGCGCCGGGGCCTGGGCGCTTGCGCCGGTTGTCGTGCTGGCGTGTCTGGGACTGCCGGTCCTGCTGGGGCTCGCGGCAGGGACGGCGCAGGGCCTGGGCTACATGCCGGCGCTGGGTGGCGAGGCGATGACGCTGGCGCATTGGCGCGCGCTGATGGACTGGCCGGGTCTGGGCGGGGCCGTGCGCCTCTCGCTGGGCACGGGCTTTGCGGCCACGCTGATCTCGCTTGCGCTGACGCTGGCGCTGGTCGCGCTCTGGCAGGGGACAGCGAGCTTTGAATGGATCACCCGCGCGCTGGCCCCGCTGCTGTCGGTCCCGCATGCGGCCGCAGCGTTGGGGCTCGCTTTCCTGATCGCGCCCTCGGGCTGGGTGGCGCGCGCCCTCTCGCCTTGGGCGACGGGCTGGGAGCGGCCGCCGGACCTTCTGATCGTGCATGACCCCTGGGGGCTGTCGCTGGTCGCGGGTCTGGTGCTCAAGGAGGTGCCGTTCCTTCTGCTGATGACGCTGGCCGCCCTGGGCCAGAGTGACGCGCGCCGCCGGATGCTGGTTGCGCGCGCGCTGGGCTATGGCCGCGTCACGGGCTGGATGAAGGCGGTGCTGCCCGCGATCTATCGCCAGATCCGCCTGCCGGTCTTTGCGGTGCTTGCCTATTCGATGTCGGTGGTCGATGTCGCGCTGATCCTTGGCCCGATGCGCCCGCCCACCCTTGCAGTGCAGGCGCTGGAATGGTCGACCCATCCGGACCTGAACATGCGCTTCCGCGCTGCTGCCGCGGGTTGTCTGCAGGCGGTGCTGGTGATCGCCGCGCTCGCGCTGTGGGTGCTGGGTGAGCGGGTGATCGGCC
>SLKB01000180.1 GCA_007134805.1 Paracoccaceae bacterium | reverse complement strand
GGTCGCGGTCAGGCCGAAGACGACATATCCGACTGCCATCAGGAGCAGGTAGTAGCGTGTGACACCCCTGCTGCCAAAGCGGTCGATCAGCCAGCCTGCAATCAGCATGAAGCTTATGCTCACGCTCGTGTATACTGGGAACATCGCGACGAGGGTCACGTGCTGCCAGCCCTTGGCCTCGGCCAGATGGACCTGGTGAAAGAAGAACGCGGTATTCCACGCCGCCGGGCCGAGCAGCGCAGGCAGCATGCACCAGAAGACAGGATGGCGCAGAACGCGCGCGCGTGTCCACATTGTCCCGTCAAAGCCCGCGGCACCGCTGTCCGTCGCAAAGGATTGCGGCGTGCGTTCGCGGTGCAGAAGCGTCAGCAGGATCGGGGCAAGCAGCGCCAGCGTAATCGCAGCCCCGACCCAGAGCATGCGCCAGTCAAACACCCCCATCAGCGCGACGAACCCGAGCGGCAACAAGGCTTCCCCTGTTGCAACACCCAACCCGGCTATTGAAACTGCCCTACCACGCGTGGCGATGAACCACCGCGCCATTGCGACCATCGCAACATGGCTCATCATGCCCTGACCCATCAGGCGCAACAGGAAGATCACGACCACCAATGCCCAAAGCTGCGACACCACCGCCATGCTCAGCGCCGCCCCCGCCAATCCGAGAAGCACGCCAATGCCAATCACGCGAACGCGCAGCCGGTCCGTCAGGCCGCCCATTTGCACCATGACGAGCGCGGAGGCTGTCGTTGCCAGCGCGTAGATACCACCCCATTGCCCATGCGTGAGGTTGAACTCTGCGCGGATCTCGCCCGCGAAGACGGCAATGAAGAAGGTCTGCCCGAAGCTGGATGCAAAGGTCAGCAAAAACCCCGCCAGCAGCCAGTGCGCGTTCTGGCGCAGGAAATCAATCAGTGGCAACATGCCCCGCGCGCCTAGCTCGCACAGCGGTTCAGAACCGGGGCAGGATCCCGGCGCCTGTCACCGATAAACTGCCAATACCCGCGTACCTCAAGAGCCGGAGACATCAGCGCAGTCCATGTCGCGCGCACCCATTCGGTGTGTGTCGCATCCGCTTCGACCATCTGGCGCGACGCCTTCCGTTGGTTGGGTCCGATATGGGGGAGAGCAGAAGCAGATGCACCCTTTCATGGCAAGGCCAAAACTTGGCGGTCATGGAGCCTCACCAGTGCGCTTGGGACGATGACGGAGTTTTCCGGCCATGCGCCCCGTTGGTAGCACACAAGCAGAATACGCTCCTTGTCAGAAAGGCTGCGTTTCACTTCAAGGGGTTAGACTGGTGCTGCTGGAGAGATTCGAACTCTCGACCTCTCCCTTACCAAGGGAGTGCTCTACCCCTGAGCTACAGCAGCGATGCCGCGACGCTGAGTATTCGCAAATCACCGCTCGCGCAACCCGAATCTGGACGGTTTTCCAAACTTGGGCTAGGAGGGCCGGATGAAACCTACGCGCCCACCGAAATCTGCCGCCAACGATCCGGCCGCACAGCGCGCTGCGCGGTTGAAAGCGGCGCTGAAAGCGAATATCGCCAAGCGCAAGGCGCAGGCGCGCGCCCGCGATGGCGGGGCCGCGCGCGGTGCGCCGGAGGCAAGAAGCACCGAGCAGGGGCAGGACTGATGGACTCGATCGTCATAACCGGAAACGGCCCGTTGAACGGGGTCATCCCCATCGCCGGGGCCAAGAATGCCTGCCTGACGCTGATGCCCGCGACATTGCTCACCGACCAGCCGCTGACGCTGACCAATGCGCCGCGCCTGTCCGATATCCGGACCATGTCGCAGCTTCTCGGCTCGCTCGGCGCCGAGGTGGCCAGCCTTCAGGATGGCAAGGTGCTCGCGCTGTCCAGCCATGATCTGACCTCGCATCGCGCCGATTACGAGATCGTCCGCAAGATGCGTGCCTCGATCCTTGTTCTGGGACCGCTGCTCGCGCGCTACGGGCACGCAGTCGTCTCTCTGCCCGGAGGCTGCGCGATCGGCGCCCGGCCGGTCGACCTGCATCTGCGCGCGCTCGAGGCGATGGGCGCGCAGCTCGATCTGCGCGAGGGTTATGTGCACGCCACGGCACCGGGGGGGCTGCGCGGCGCACGCTTCCGTTTTCCTCTCGTCTCGGTGGGGGCGACCGAGAACGCGCTGATGGCCGCAACCCTCGCGAAGGGCACGACGATCCTCGAGAATGCCGCGCGCGAGCCCGAGATCGTGGACCTCGCCCGGTGCCTCATGCGCATGGGGGCGCAGATCGAGGGCGCGGGCACCAGCACGCTGACGATTGAGGGCGTGAGCAGCCTTTCGGGCGCGACGCATGCGGTCGTCACGGATCGGATCGAACTGGGCACCTACATGCTGGCGCCGGCGATCGCGGGCGGTGAGGTCGAATGCCTCGGCGGCCGGCTCGATCTGGTGCAGGCCTTCGTAGACAAGCTGGAACAGGCAGGGGTGGAGGTGGTCGAGACGTCGCGCGGCCTGAAAGTCTCGCGCAAGACCGATCGGTTGCGCGCGGTCAATGTCGACACTGAACCCTTCCCGGGCTTTCCCACGGATCTGCAGGCGCAGTTCATGGCGGCGATGTGCGCGGCCGAGGGCGAGTCGGTGCTCCAGGAGCATATCTTCGAGAACCGTTTCATGCATGCGCCCGAACTCATGCGCATGGGCGCGCGCATTGACGTGCACGGCGGCACGGCGCGCGTCACCGGGGTCGATCAGTTGCGCGGGGCGCCGGTGATGGCCACGGATCTGCGCGCCTCGGTCTCGCTCATCCTGGCCGGGCTCGCGGCGCGGGGCGATACTGTGGTCAGCCGCGTCTATCACCTCGACCGCGGCTATGAGCATGTCGAGCAGAAACTTGGCGCCTGTGGGGCAAGGATCGAACGGATCACCGGATCATGAGCGATGCGCGTTTTGAAGACGGCGCCGAGGCGCCGCTGCGGCTGAAGGCGGTCGATGCCGATGACCTGAAAGTCGTCTCTGCGCTCGTGCAGGATGCTGTGGTCCCGGCCTCGGAGATGCTCTTCGACCGAAAGGTGCGCCGTTTTGCGACGCTGATCAACCGCTTTCGCTGGGAAGACCGCCCGCGTGCCGAAGCGTCAGGCGATTATGAGCGCGTACAGTCGCTTCTGGTGATCAGCGACGTGCTCGGCATCAAGAGCGAGGGGGTCGACCGGCGCGACCCTGATCTGATCCTGTCGATCCTCGCGCTCGAGTTCGCGCCCGGGCCTGATGGAACGGGCGATCTGACGCTGACGCTGGCGGGCGACGGGGCGATCCGGCTGTCGGTCGAATGCCTTGATGTGGCGCTGCGCGACGTAACGCGGCCCTATCGCGCGCCAGCCGGCCGCGCCCCCGCGCATCCGCTCGACGGAGAGCCCTAATGCCCGTCTTTCTCGACACAGGCGCGCCCGGGTTCGAGGCGCAATTCGCAGCCTTGATCAGCGCCAAGCGTGAAGAGGCGCTCGATGTCGATGACACGGTCGCGGCTATCATCGCTGATGTGCGCGCGCGTGGCGATGCGGCGGTGATCGATCTGACCGCGCGCTTCGACCGCCAGACTCTGACCCCCGAGACGCTTGCCTACACGTCCGACGAGATCGAGGCCGCCTGCCGCGCGGTCGCGCCCGAGGATCGCGCCGCGCTCGACCTCGCCGCCACACGCATCCGCGCCTATCACGATCGCCAGCGCCCTGAGGATGCGCGCTGGCGCGACGATACCGGCGCTGAACTCGGCTGGCGCTGGAGCGCGGTCTCGGCCGCGGGGCTTTATGTGCCCGGCGGGCTTGCGAGCTATCCCTCCTCGGTGCTGATGAATGCGATCCCCGCCCAGGTTGCCGGTGTCGCGCGGCTGGTGATCTGCGCGCCGAGCCCGGATAGTGTGGTCAATCCGCTGGTGCTGTATGCCGCGCGGCTTGCAGGGGTGGAGACGATCTACCGCATCGGCGGCGCACAGGCGATTGCTGCGCTCGCTTACGGCACGCAGACCATCGCGCCCGTCGACAAGATCACCGGGCCGGGCAATGCCTATGTCGCCGCCGCCAAGCGCCGCGTCTTCGGCCGGGTGGGGATCGACATGATCGCGGGGCCCTCCGAGATCCTCGTGATCGCCGATGCCGAGGTCGACCCGGACTGGATCGCGCTCGACCTTCTGAGCCAGGCCGAGCATGACGAAAGCGCGCAATCCATCCTGATCACCCCCGACGCAGCCTATGGCGAGGCAGTTGCAAAGGCGGTTGCGGCGCGGCTCGAAACCCTCGCGCGGCGCGCCATCGCGGGGGCAAGCTGGCAGGCGCATGGCGCGGTCATCGTGACCCGCGATCTCGCCGAGGCCGCGGCCCTCTCCGATTGCATCGCGCCTGAACATCTGCAGCTTTGCGTGGCCGACCCGGACGCGCTTCTCGACCGCATCCATCATGCGGGCGCGGTCTTCCTCGGCCATTGGACGCCCGAGGCGATCGGCGACTATATCGGCGGGCCGAACCATGTCCTGCCAACGGCGCGCTCGGCGCGGTTCTCGTCGGGGCTGTCAGTGCTCGATTTCATGAAGCGCACTACGCTTGCGCGCATGACGCCCGAGGCGCTCTCGAAGATCGGGCCGGCTGCCGAGCGGCTCGCGCACGCCGAGAGCCTCGAGGCGCATGGGCTGAGCGTGCGCGCGCGGCTGGACCGGCTGAACCGCTAGCACTCAGTGCACCAGCCGCGAGGCCGCTGTCCTCGTCTTGCGATAGCTCGACGGGGGCTGGCCAATGGCCTGGGTGAAAGCGCGCGAGAAATAGCCCGGCGTCGAAAAGCCGAGATTGCGCGCGATATCCTGCACTGGCAATTCGGTTTCCGCGAGCAGCCGGCGCGCCTCGAACAGACGACGTCCCTGCATCAGGGCAAGTGCGGTGCGCCCGCAACTGGCCCGGCAGGCGCGACTCAGATGCGTAGGTGTGACGCCAAGCGCCTTGGCGTAGTCGCTGACATTCAGAGGCGCGCCGAATTCGCGCTCGAGCAAGGCTGCGAAGCGTGCCGTCAACCGTTCATTCGCATTGAGCGCGGGCGTGGCGCTCGTTTCGGGGTCAAGTGCGGCCACATGGCGTTCAAGCCAGATCGCAAGCAGGCCCAGCTGGTGTCGCGCAGCGGACTGCGCCTTGGGGCGCGCGCCCTCCACCTCGCGCTGGATCGCATCCACAAGCTG
>SLKB01000103.1 GCA_007134805.1 Paracoccaceae bacterium | reverse complement strand
TAGCGGATGGTCTCGGCGCCATCGACAGTCAGCAGCAGCGGGTTGAGATCCAGATCATCGAGATGCGCCGAGCCGCGGCTGATCTGCGCGAGCAGATCGGCACGTCCGATCACCTCATCCAACGAGCGCGCCCCGATCGAGGCCAGGATCTCGCGCACTTCCTGCGCGTAGAAGGTGATCAGGTTCACGACCTTGTCGGCCGAGCCCGTGAACTTGGCGCGCAGATCCTCGCGCTGGGTGCACACGCCCACCGGGCAGGTATTCGACTGGCATTGCCGCACCATGATGCAGCCCATCGCGATCAGCGCCGCGGTGCCGATCCCGTATTCCTCGGCACCGAGCATCGCGGCCATGACGATGTCGCGCCCGGTGCGCAAGCCGCCATCGGTGCGCAGCGTCACGCGGTCGCGCAGCTTGTTCATGGCGAGCACCTGATGCGACTCGGACAGGCCCATCTCCCATGGCAGGCCTGCATATTTGATCGAGGTGCCGGGGCTTGCGCCCGTCCCACCATTATGGCCCGAGATCAGGATCACATCGGCCTTTGCCTTGGCAACCCCGGCCGCGATCGTGCCCACGCCCGATTGCGCCACGAGCTTCACCGTCACCTTCACGCGAGGGTTGATCTGCTTAAGGTCGTAGATCAACTGCGCCAGATCCTCGATCGAGTAGATGTCGTGGTGCGGCGGCGGTGAGATCAGCGTGACGCCCGGGGTAGAATGGCGCAGCTTGGCGATCAGTTTCGTGACCTTCATGCCGGGAAGCTGGCCGCCCTCGCCGGGTTTCGCGCCCTGCGCGATCTTGATTTCCAGCTCTTCGCAGGCGTTGAGATACTCGGCCGTCACCCCGAACCGCCCCGAGGCCACCTGCTTGATCTTCGCGCAGGGGTTGTCGCCATTGGGCAGCGGATGGGCGTGGGCGGGATCCTCGCCCCCCTCGCCCGAGTCGGATTTCGCGCCGATCCGGTTCATCGCGATGTTCAGCGTCATATGCGCCTCGGGCGAGAGCGCGCCAAGGCTCATACCCGGCGTGACGAAGCGCTTGCGGATCGCAGTGATCGATTCCACTTCCTCGATCGGGATTGCCTTGCCCAGCGGCTTGATGTCCAGCAGATCGCGCAGATGGATTGGCGGGTTCGACTGCATCGCGGCCGAATACTGCTTCCAGATCGCATAGCTCGACTGGTTGCAGGCCTGCTGCATCAGATGCATCGTGGTCGCTTCCCAGGCGTGTTTCTCGCCCGTCCGGCGCGCCTTGTAGAAGCCGCCGATCGGCAGCACATCGCGCCCGCCGCGCCAGCCCTTGGCGTGGACCTCTTCCAGCTTGCGCTGGATGCCATGCAGCCCGATGCCAGAGATGCGGCTGGGCATGCCGGGGAAATATTCCGCGCACAGCGCGCGCGAAAGCCCGACGGCCTCGAAATTGAGCCCGCCGCGATAGGATGAGATCACCGAAATGCCCATCTTGGACATGATCTTCAGCAGGCCCAGATTGATCGCATCGCGGTAGCGGCGCATCGCGTCGATCAGCGCGCCGTCAATCAACCCCCGGTCGATCCGGTCGGCGATGGTTTCCTGCGCGAGATAGGCGTTCACCGTGGTCGCGCCCGCCCCGATCAGCACTGCGAAATAATGCGGGTCGATACATTCGGCCGAGCGGACATTGACCGAACAGAAGGTCCTGAGCCCCTTGCGCGTGAGCCAGCTGTGCACGGCACTGGTGGCCAGGATCATCGGCATGGCGACCGTCTCGGGGCCCTGATGCTCGTCGGTAAGCACCAGATGGCCCGCGCCCGAGCGCACGGCGTCTTCCGCCTCGGCGCGGATCCGTTCGAGCCCTGCGCGCAGCGCATCCTCGCCCGCATCGGCGGGGAAGGTGCAGTCGATGATCGCGACCTGATCGCCGAATTCGCGCAGCATCTCGGCATATTCGCCATTGGCGATGAAGGGGCTTTCCAGCACCAGGATTTCGGTCTGGCTGCTGTCCTCGTCGAGCACGTTCTTGAGGTTGCCGAAGCGCGTCTTGAGGCTCATGACGCGGAATTCGCGCAAGGAATCGATCGCGGGGTTCGTCACCTGGCTGAAATTCTGCCGGAAGTAATGTGACAGCGGCCGGTAGATGTTGGAAAGCACCGCCGCGGGCGTGTCATCGCCCATCGAGGCGATCATTTCCTTGCCATCCTCGGCCATCGGCGCGAGCACCTGCTCGATCTCTTCGACTGTGTAACCGGCGGCGACCTGGCGGCGGCGCAGCTCGGCCTTCTCCATCGCGCGGGTCTCGGGGACATCGCGCAGCTTTTCGTTCAGATCGACGATCTTGTCGTTCCAGTCACCGAAAGGCTGCGAGCGCGCGAGTTTGTTCTTGATCTCGACATCGTGGTAGAGCTTGCCCTCGGCCATGTCGACGGCGATCATCTGCCCCGGCCCGAGCGCGCCCTTCTCGCGCACGGCAAGCTCATCGACCACGACCATCCCCGCCTCGGAGCCCGCGATCAAGAGCCCGTCGCCCGTGACGACATAGCGCATCGGGCGCAGCCCGTTGCGGTCAAGCCCCGCGCAGACCCAGCGCCCATCGGTCATGGCGAGGGCGGCGGGGCCGTCCCAGGGCTCCATCACCGAGTTGCAGTAGGAATACATGTCGCGCCAGGCGCGCGGCATCTCGACGGCGGTCTTGGACCAGGCTTCGGGCACCAGCATCGTCTTGGCCATGGGCGCGTTGCGGCCCGCGCGCACGAGCACTTCGAACACCCCGTCGAGGGCCGCGGAATCCGACGCGCCCGAGGGCACGATCGGCTTGATATCCTCGGCCATCTCGCCAAAGGCGGAGGAGGCCATGCGGATCTCATGGCTCTTGAGCCAGTTGAGATTTCCCTTCAGCGTGTTGATCTCGCCATTATGGGCGAGCATGCGGAAGGGCTGCGCGAGCCACCATTGCGGGAAGGTGTTGGTCGAATAGCGCTGGTGATAGATCGCGAAGGCCGATTCAAAGCGCTCATCCTTGAGGTCGGGGTAGAATTCGGCGACCTGTTCGGCGAGCATCATCCCCTTGTAGATGATCGACCGGCATGACAGCGAGCAGATGTAGAAACCCGCGATGCCGGAGGCGGTGATCGCCTTCTCGATCCGGCGGCGGATGACATACAACTCGCGCTCGAAGGTTTCCTCATCCGTGCCCTTGGAATTGCGGATCAGGATCTGCTCGATCTCTGGCCGGGTCGCATTGGCCTTCTCGCCCAGCACGCTCACCTTCACGGGCACATGCCGCCAGCCATAGATCGCATACCCCATGCGCAGCACTTCGGTCTCGACAATGGTGCGCGAGCGTTCCTGGGCGGCGAAATCGGTGCGCGGCAGGAACACCTGCCCCACCGCCATCAGCAGGTCCATCTGCGGCTCATGGCCAGTGCGGCGGATCTTGTCATGGAAGAAGGCCACCGGGATCTGCACATGGATCCCCGCGCCGTCGCCGGTCTTGCCATCCGCGTCGACCGCGCCGCGATGCCAGATCGCCTTGAGCGCGTCGATCCCGTTCTGCACCACCTGCCGCGAGGGCTGGCCATTCACGGCCACCACAAGCCCCACCCCGCAGGAGGAATGCTCGTCCTCGGGCTTGTAGAGCCCGTGTTCGGCCATATAGGCGCGGCTGGCCTCTTCGCGGGCGGCCCAGGCGTCATCATATGTCGTCATCTTCTGTCCTTTCCCAGGCAGGGGGATCATTCTGCCGCGACCCGCGCAGGGGCAGCGAGATAGTCGAGGATCGAGGTCGCCGCCTCGCGCCCGTCGCGGATGGCCCAGACCACGAGGCTTGCCCCGCGCACGATATCGCCCACGGCCCAGACGCCGGGCAGATCGGTCTCATGCGTGTTGTAGCGCGCCTTGATCGTGCCCCAGCGCGTGACCGCGAGTTCCGGCACATCCCAGAGCGTGGGCAGATCCTCGGGCTCGAAGCCGAGCGCCATGATCGCCAGTTCGGCCTCTTCGGTGTAATCGGCACCCTCGATCACTTCGGGGGCGCGCCGCCCCGTCGCATCGGGCCGGCCCAGCCGCATCTTCTGCACGCGCACGCCCGCAAGGCTGCCATCCTCGGCCGTCACGAAGCCCGAGGGGGCTGTCAGCCAGATGAATTCGACACCCTCTTCCTCGGCATTCTGGGTCTCACGGCGCGAGCCGGGCATGTTGTCGCGGTCGCGCCGATAGAGGCAGCGCACCGATTTTGCGCCCTGCCGCACGGCCGTGCGCACGCAATCCATCGCCGTGTCGCCACCGCCGATGACGACCACGCGCTTGCCGCGCGCATCGAGCGCGCCATTGTCGAATTCCGGCACCTCATCGCCGAAGCTCTTGCGGTTGGACGCGGTCAGGAAATCGAGCGCGCGCACAACCCCCGGCGCGCTGGCATTGGGCACGGTCAGATCGCGCGCCTTGTAGACGCCCGTGGCGATCAGGACCGCATCATGCTTGCCGCGAATGGCGTCGAAGCTGATATCCGCGCCCACAGTGCAATTCAGCACGAACTCGACCCCGCCCTGTTCGAGCTGTTCGATCCGGCGCATGACGACAGGTTTTTCCAGCTTGAAGCTGGGGATGCCATAGGTCATCAGCCCGCCCGCGCGGTCATAGCAGTCATAGACCGTGACCTGCACGCCCTCGCGGCGCAGCACATCCGCAGCGGCAAGCCCGCCCGGCCCCGCGCCGATGATGGCCACGGATTCGCCGCGCTCGGCCGCGGGTTCTATCGGGCGCACCCAGCCTTGTTCCCAGGCGGTATCGGTGATGTATTTCTCGACCGCGCCGATTGTGACCGTGCCGTGCCCAGCCTGTTCGATGACGCAATTGCCCTCGCACAGCCGGTCCTGCGGGCAGATCCGGCCGCAGATCTCGGGGAAGGTATTGGTGGCCTGGCTCAACTCATAGGCTTCCTCGAGCCGGCCCTCGGCGGTCAGCATCAGCCAGTCGGGGATATTGTTGTGCAGCGGGCAATGCGTCTGGCAATAGGGCACGCCGCACTGGCTGCAGCGCCCGGCCTGTTCAGCCGCCTTGTCTGGTGTATATTCGTCATAAATCTCGCCAAAATCTTCCGAGCGCAGATCCGGCGGACGCTTGGTGGGCATCTCGCGCGCGACATCGACGAAGCGGAGCAATTTCTGCTGAGCCATGGAACATCCTCTTGGTTTCACCATCGTTCTAGCCAAGGCGGTTA
>SLKB01000281.1 GCA_007134805.1 Paracoccaceae bacterium | reverse complement strand
TGATGGCAACGATGCTGGCCTATTTCGGCCCAGGCCAGCCCGCCTATCTCGCTTTCTTCACGGCGATGATCGTCTTCTTCACTTTCTTCTATACGCAGAATGTGTCTTTCAAGACCGAGGATGTGGCCGAGAACCTGAAGAACCAGAATGGCTTCATTCCCGGCATCCGGCCGGGCAAGCGGACCGAGGAATATCTCGACTATGTGGTCACGCGTATCGTGACGGTCGGGGCGATCTATCTGGCAGCCGTGTGCCTGCTGCCAGAGGTGCTGCGCGGACAGTTGGCGATTCCGTTCTACTTCGGGGGCACGTCGGTCCTGATCGTGGTCTCGGTGACGATGGACACCATCAACCGCGTGCAATCGCATCTGGTCGCCCATCAATATGAGGGCTTGCTGGAGAAATCGCAGCTTCGCTCAAAGGGGGGGAAACGTCGCGGATCGGGGCCGAGAAAGGCGCCCTCTCGGCGGTAGAACGCGCCCGCCTGAGCGTGAAACAGCAGCCGGGCAGGGGAAGCGTTGCAGCCCTCTTGACCTCCTGCAGAAAACACCCTAGGCGATCGTGACAGGTATCGAATCGCGCCTCGGTCTCGGGGCGTGTTTCATTTTGAAGGCACGCGGGGCGCGCAGGTGTAGCCATGCTCTCCCCCTCGTGTTGTGAAAAAAGGTTCTGGGATTACGGAACCGCAACGAAAGGAAGAACCCGCGTGGCACGTATAGCTGGCGTAAACATCCCGACTGGGAAGCGCGTCCCCATCGCACTGACCTATATCCATGGCATCGGCCCGCACGCAGCGGCGGCGATCTGTGAGGCTGTCGGAATCGACAGCACCCGGCGCGTCAACGAATTGTCCGATGCCGAAGTGCTCGCCATGCGCGAGCATATCGATGCGAATTACACTGTCGAAGGCGACCTGCGCCGCGAAGTGCAGATGAACATCAAGAGCATGATGGATCTTGGCTCCTACCGGGGTCTGCGGCATCGCCGCAACCTTCCCGTGCGCGGCCAGCGCACACATACCAATGCGCGCACGCGCAAGGGCCCGGCGAAAGCCATTGCCGGCAAGAAGAAATAAGGGAAGGGTTGTCCAATGGCTCGTGACAAGACGCGCGTGAAGCGCAAGGTCCGCAAGAATATCGCCGCTGGTGTCGCGCATGTGAATTCCAGCTTCAACAACACCAAGATCCTGATCTCTGACGTGCAGGGCAATGCGATTTCGTGGTCGTCGGCCGGCACGATGGGCTTCAAGGGCTCGCGCAAATCCACGCCATACGCAGCCCAGCTCGCAGCCGAGGATGCCGGGCGCAAGGCGCAGGAGCATGGCGTCAAGACCCTCGAGGTCGAGGTGCAGGGACCGGGTTCGGGTCGCGAGTCCGCACTTCGTGCGCTTGCGGCAGCAGGGTTCAATATCACCTCGATCCGCGACGTGACGCCGATGGCTCATAACGGTTGCCGTCCGCCCAAGCGTCGTCGCGTCTGAGGCATTCCAATTTAGACCGGGCGGCGCGAAGACAGGCGCGGGCCGGTCTTGTCACTTGATCCTCGGGCGTTGCTGCGTTGGGACATGGCGCAGCAACAAGTATGGAGGCGACATTCATGATCCATAAGAATTGGCAGGAATTGATCAAACCGGCAGCACTGGAGGTGAAGCCCGGCGCCGATGCGACGCGGCGCGCGACAGTTGTGGCCGAACCGCTGGAGCGCGGCTTCGGGCTTACGTTGGGCAATGCGTTGCGCCGCGTGCTGATGTCCTCGCTCCAGGGGGCCGCGATCACGTCCGTGCAGATTGACAATGTGCTGCACGAGTTCTCGTCCGTGCCGGGCGTTCGCGAGGACGTGACCGACATCGTGCTCAACCTCAAGACCGTCGCGTTGCGGATGGATGTCGAGGGCCCGAAGCGCGTGTCGATTTCGGCGCAGGGGCCAGGCGTCGTGACCGCGGGCGATATCGATGTCTCGGGCGGGATCGAGGTGCTGAACCGCGATCAGGTGATCTGCCATCTCGATGATGGGGCATCGGTCTACATGGAACTGACCGTCAACACGGGCAAAGGCTATGTTGCCGCTGACAAGAACCGCCCCGAGGACGCTCCGATCGGTCTGATCCCGATCGATGCGATCTTCTCGCCGGTCAAGCGGGTCAGCTATGAAGTACAGCCAACGCGTGAAGGGCAAGTGCTCGATTACGACAAGCTCACCATGAAGATCGAAACCGACGGGTCTGTCACCCCGGATGACGCGGTTGCCTATGCCGCGCGGATCCTGCAGGACCAGTTGCAGATCTTCGTTAATTTCGACGAACCGGAAGCTGCGGGCGCGCGCGACGATGATGACGGGCTGGAATTCAACCCCTTGCTTCTCAAGAAGGTTGACGAGTTGGAGCTCTCGGTGCGCTCGGCGAACTGCCTCAAGAACGACAACATCGTCTATATCGGCGATCTGATCCAGAAGACCGAGGCGGAGATGCTGCGCACCCCGAATTTCGGGCGCAAATCCCTCAATGAGATCAAGGAAGTGCTCTCGGGCATGGGGCTGCATCTCGGCATGGATGTCGAGGAATGGCCGCCGGAGAATATCGATGAACTGGCCAAGCGCTTCGAGGACCAGTTCTGAACAGGCAGGGGCGCGTGACATCGCGCCCCGCGACGATCCGGGCAAGTTCAGCCCCAAGGAGAGCAAGGGTCACGCAGCCCTCGCCAGACAAAGCAAAATGACGTTCCAAGGAGTACTCACATGCGTCACGCCAGAGGATACCGCCGCCTGAACCGCACCCATGAGCACCGCAAGGCGCTCTTTGCAAACATGGCGGGCTCGCTCATCGAACATGAGCAGATCAAGACCACCTTGCCGAAAGCCAAGGAACTTCGCCCGATCATCGAGAAACTGATCACGCTTGCCAAGCGGGGTGATCTGCATGCGCGCCGTCAGGCGGCCGCGCAACTCAAACAGGACATGCATGTCGCAAAGCTGTTCGAGGTGCTGGGGCCGCGCTACAAGGAGCGGCAGGGTGGCTATGTGCGCGTGCTGAGGGCCGGGTTCCGCTATGGGGATATGGCGCCGATGGCGATTATCGAGTTCGTCGAGCGCGATGTCGCGGCCAAGGGCAAGGCCGATCTGGAGCGTCTGGACGCGGAAGAAAGCACTGCCGCACAGTAACCTTCCCTTGCTTGACAGTGCAGTTTTCGAAAGCCCGCCCTGCGCGGGCTTTTTTCATGGTGACACGGTCTGGCACTCCTGTGCACTTTAAAGGTCGACGGAACACGGATACATGTGCACCCATGGCTGATCTTTTCGACCACAGCGCGTCGGGGCGCGACGTGCCAGAGCCGAGCGCTTCCCGCCCGCTGGCCGACAGGTTGCGGCCTGCGCGGCTGGAGGATGTGATCGGCCAGAACAAGGCGCTGGGGCCAGAGGGGCCACTCGGTGCGATGCTCAATGCCGGCAAGCTCGCCTCGCTGATCCTATGGGGGCCGCCGGGCACGGGAAAGACGACGATCGCGCGGCTTCTGGCCGATCAGACGGCAATGCGCTTCGTGCAGATCAGCGCCATCTTCTCGGGCGTGCCGGAGCTGCGCAAGGTCTTTGAGCAGGCGAAGCTGCGCCACGGCAACGGGCAGGGCACGCTTCTTTTCGTTGACGAGATCCATCGCTTCAACAAGTCCCAGCAGGACAGTTTCCTTCCGCATATGGAGGATGGTACGATCGTGCTGGTGGGCGCGACGACTGAGAACCCCTCCTTCGAGCTCAACGCCGCCTTGCTGAGCCGTGCGCAAGTGATCGTGCTTGACCGGCTGACCCTTGCCGATCTCGAACTCCTCGCGCAGCGCGCCGAGCAGGAACTCGCGCAACCCCTGCCGTTGACGGGCCCTGCGCGCGAAGCCCTGCTTGAGATGGCGGATGGCGATGGGCGCGCGCTTCTCAACCTGATTGAGCAGGTGATGGGCTGGGCGGTGCCGGAAAAGCTCGACACCGAGTCGCTCGGCAGCCGGCTGATGCGGCGGGCCGCGCAATACGACAAATCAGGCGATGCGCATTACAATCTGATCTCTGCGCTGCACAAATCCGTGCGCGGCTCTGATCCCGATGCGGCCCTGTACTGGCTCGCCCGCATGTTCGAGGGCGGCGAGGATCCGCGCTACCTTGCCCGAAGGCTCACGCGGATGGCGATCGAGGATATCGGCCTTGCAGAGCCGCAAGCCCAGGCGATCTGTCTTGAAGCCTGGCAGATCTATGAACGGCTCGGCAGCCCCGAAGGCGATCTTGCGCTGGCGCAGGCTGTCATCTACCTGGCCTTGGCCCCGAAATCGAATGCAGGCTATGTCGCCTGGAAGTCGGCCTTGCGGCTCGCCAGGGAGACCGGCTCGCAACCACCGCCGAAACATATCCTCAACGCGCCCACGAAGCTCATGAAGGATGAGGGCTATGGCGCGGGCTATGCCTATGACCATGACACGAAGGACGGCTTTTCCGGCCAAAACTATTTTCCCGATGGCATGACTCGCCCGGTGCTCTACCAGCCGCCTGAGCGTGGCTTCGAGCGCGAGCTTGGCAAGCGGCTGGCCTATTTTGCAAAGCTGCGCGCGCAGTGTTCGGCCGGTTGACAAGCAGGGCCGGGCGGGGAAAGAGAGACGCGTCAGAAGGAGCAGGCAATGAGCACGGTGCAGACCCGGATCGTGGGTGAAGAAGAGGGCGAGCAGCGGCTTGATCGCTGGCTCAAGCGCCAATTTCCCCAGATCACGCAGGGGCTGATTGAGAAAGCCTGCCGCAAGGGTGAAATCCGCGTGGATGGAGGGCGCGTCAAGGCCTCGTCCCGTGTCGCTCCGGGGCAGAATGTGCGGATCCCGCCCTTGCCGGATGCGACTGCACCGCCTGCAACCGCTCCTAGGCTCAGCGTCACGGATGATGATGCCGCGATGATCCAGGCGGCAGTGATCTGGAAGGATCAGCACATCATTGCCCTCAACAAGCCGCCGGGCTTGCCCAGCCAGGGCGGGAGTGGTCAGCGCGGGCGCCATGTGGACGGGCTCACCGAGGCGCTTATGTTCGGCTACAAGGAGCGGCCCGTGCTGGTGCATCGTCTGGACAAGGATACGTCCGGCGTCATGGTCCTGGCGCGCACGCCGCGCGTGGCGCGCCGGCTGGCCGAAGCGTTCCGCCAGCGCGCGGCCCGCAAGGTCTACTGGGCGCTCGTTGCGGGCGTGCCTGTGCCTGCCAAAGGTACGATCCGCTTCGGTCTGGTCAAGGCGGGGGGCGCGCGCGGCGGCGAGAAGATGCGCTGCCTGCACCCCGACGAGGTGGACCACACAGACGGCGCGAAACGTGCCACGACCGATTATGTGGTGATCGAACGTCTCGGCGGCCGCGCGGCCTGGGTGGCGCTCTCGCCCGTCACGGGTCGCACGCATCAGTTGCGGGCGCATATGGCAGAGCTGGGCCACCCGATCATTGGTGACGGGAAATATGGCGGCTCGGGTCAGGACAACCCGGGCGATGGTTGGGGCGCCGGGATCGGCGGCGCGGTCAGCCGCAAGCTGCATCTGCACGCGCGCAGCCTTGTGCTGACGCATCCGGTGACCGAGGCGCGCCTGTCGCTCACCGCGCCACTGCCCGCGCATATGGCACAAAGCTGGACGTTTTTCGGCTGGTCCGAAGCCGATGCCCCCGACACCCAGTTCGAGGGTCCATGACGGCTGATCGGCTCGTGATCTTCGATGTCGACGGCACCCTAGTCGACAGCCAGGCCCATATCCTTGCGGCCATGGCCGAGGCATTTGGTGCCCTCTCGCTGCCTGTCCCGCCGCGCGCAACAGTGCTGGGCATCGTCGGGCTGTCCTTGCCGGTCGCCGTGGGGCGGCTTGCGCCCGAGCTTGCTCCGCGCGATCAGGCGCGGATCGTTGCGGCCTACAAGGAGGCCTTCACCGCACAGCGGGTCTCGAGCCTCTCGCCGCTTTACCCGGGGGCAACGAACGCGCTTGATGCACTCGCCGCAATGCCCGGCGTCGTGCTCGGGATCGCTACGGGCAAGTCGCGCCGCGGCCTTGAGCATCTCATGGATGCGCATGGCTGGCGGCCGCGCTTCGTGACAGTGCAGGTGGCGGATGATCACCCGTCCAAGCCGCACCCGTCCATGCTCGCAGCCTGCTGTGAGGAAACCGGAGTCGCGCCCGAGCGCGCGGTCATGGTGGGCGATACCGAATTCGACATGCAGATGGCCCGCGCGGCAGGCGTCCATGCCCTGGGGGTCACATGGGGGTATCACCCGCCCGAGCGCCTGGGGCAGGTGCAGCTCATCCACCGCTTCGAGAGGCTCCCGGCAGTGCTCGTCCGGCATTGGGAGGGCCCGCGCGAATGAGTGGCTGGATGCGCAAGCGGTTCTGGACAAGCGTCAGCGTGGAAGCCATCGAGCCAGGCTACACGGTCACTCTGGATGGCCGGCCGCTGCGGACCCCCGCCAAGGCTGAATTCATCGTCCCGACAAGGGCTCTCGCCGAGTTGATCGCCGAGGAATGGCGCGCGCAGAAAGAGCTGCTCGAGCCCGTGACGATGCCCGCGACCCGCAGCGCCAATGCCGCGATCGACAAGGTGCGCGGCCAGCATGCCGAGGTCGCTGCCATGATCAGCGATTATGGCGACGCCGACCTGCTGTGTTATCGCGCCCAAGGCCCGGAGGGGTTGCTGGCACGCGAGGCTCTGACCTGGGATCCGCTGATCGATTGGGCGCATCACCGCTACGGGATCCGGCCGCAGCTTTGCCACGGCGTGGTCCATGCGCCGCAGCCACCGCTGCTGCTCGATCAGATGAGAGCGGATGTCTTGCGGCTCAGCGCCTTTGAATTGACGGCCTGCCACGATCTCGTTGCCATGTCCGGGTCGTTGATCATCGGGCTTGCGTTGATCGACCGCTTCGCAAGCCCCGAGGCGCTCTGGCGCGCCTCGCGCGTCGACGAGGACTGGCAGATCGAGCAATGGGGCCCCGATGATACCGAAGCGAGCATCACCGAGGGGCGCCGCGAAACCTTCATGCTGGCCGCCCGCTTCTATTTCGCCTTGCAGCGCGCGCCCGGCTGAGAAAGGCGTCCCGGGGGCTTTCGCACAGGATGCTCAGCCCTCAAGTTCACGCGGTGTGATGAAGTCCCGCAGCGTCCCCTGCTGCCAGTCGAGCTGTGACCAGTCGGGGATGTCGAAATCGGCGATCAGGGTCCCGCAGGTGGGGTAGCGCCCGAATTTCGGATGATCCGGTTGCGCGCGGACCAAAGACGCCGCAAACCCGGCGATGCCCGGATTGTGCCCGATCATGATCACGCAAGGCTGGCGCGCGGCGCGAAGGACGGCGCGCATCGTCGCTGGCGGGGCGTGATAGAGGATTGCGTCGAATTTCGGCGCGGGCGCGTCGGGAAGCTCGGCGCTCAGGAGTGTCCAGGTCTCGCGGGTTCTCGCCGCGTCCGAGACGAGCGCCTCTTGCGGGAGGAAGCCCTGCGCGGCCAGCCAGCGCCCGATCAGGGGGGCGGAGCGTCTGCCCCGGGCGTTCAGGGGGCGCTGGTGGTCACTGTCGAAGGGGTTGTTCCATTCGGATTTCGCGTGACGCGTGAGGATCAGGCGCAGGGTCATGGATGAAAGGGCCTTATTTCGAAGGGCCGCGGCTGATCAGGCATGTCAGGGGGCGCGTGGGGTTCCATGCGGAGCCGGGTTGAACTGCGACGCAGGTTGCCGTGCATCCCGGTCGCAGCGTCGGTTTGCGGATCTGACCTGATCAGCGCGCGGCTCGACATACTCAGCTCTGCGGGGGCGCATCGCGAATGATGCTGCCGGCGCCATGATCCGTGAACAACTCCAGCAGGCAGGCATTTGGCGCGCGCCCATCGAGGATCACCACAGCGCGCACCCCGCCTTCGATCGCGGCGAGCGCAGTTTCCGTCTTGGGGATCATGCCGCCCGCAATCACGCCATCATCGGTCAATTTGCGCACGGTATCGGGTGTCAGCTGGGTGACGACAGCACCGCTGTCATCCTTCACGCCGGCTACATCGGTGAGCAGCAAAAGCCGATCGGCGCGCAGCGCCGCGGCGATTGCACCGGCAAAGGTGTCGCCGTTGATATTGTAAGTCTCTCCTGCACGCCCCATCCCCAAGGGCGCAATTACCGGAATGAACCCACCCGTGAACAGGTGATGCAGCAGCGCCGGATCGACCACGTCCGGGCGGCCGACAAGGCCGAGATCCGGGTCATCGGGTGTACAGATGACCATGCCGCCATCCTTGCCCGAAAGCCCCACGGCGCGCCCCCCTTCGGCCTGAATCGCCTGAACGATGCCCTTGTTGACCCCGCCGGAGAGCACCATCTCGACCACTTCCATCGTGGCGGCATCGGTCACGCGTTTGCCGCGCACGAAATCAGAGGTGATGTTGAGCCGCGCAAGCAAATGGTTGATCATCGGGCCGCCGCCATGGACAATCACCGGATTGACGCCCACTTGCCGCATCAGCACGACATCGCGTGCGAAAGAGGCCATCTCGGCTGCGTCCCCCATCGCATGTCCGCCAAACTTAATGACGACAATCGCTCCGGCATAGCGCTGCAGATAAGGAAGCGCCTCGGACAGGGTCCGGGCGGTGGCAAACCAGTCCTGCGTCATTGGGGCCTGTCTCTTCATTTTCGGGTCAGTCCTGCGATAATGCCCCGCAGATCCGCGATGCCGGCGCCGCTTTCCGATGAAGTGACGAGAAGTTCGGGGAACGCGGCTGGGTGCGTGTTCAGCGCCTGACGCACCTGATCGAGTGTTTTCTGCCGTCCGGCGGCGCCAATCTTGTCGGCTTTCGTGAGAACCACCTGGAAGGTTACGGCCGCTCGGTCGAGCAGGGCCATGATCTGATGGTCCACATCCTTCACCCCGTGGCGCATGTCGACCAGCACGAAGGCGCGGCGCAAGGTGACGCGACCCGAGAGATAGGTCTTCAGCAGGTTTTGCCAGCCTTCGACCACGGCCACCGGGGCTTTCGCAAATCCATAACCCGGCAGATCCACCAGATACAGCGTCTCGCCTGCAGTGAAGTAATTGATCTCTTGCGTGCGGCCGGGGGTGTTCGAGGTGCGCGCGATCGCCTTGCGCCCGGTCAATGCGTTGATCAGGCTGGATTTGCCAACATTCGATCGACCCGCAAAACAGACTTCGACCCGGTCGGCCGGGGGCAACCCGTCCATGGTTACGACGCCTTTCAGAAACTCGACATCCCCGGTCAGCAGCTTGCGCCCGGCCTCTATCGAGGCATCATCGAGGGGTGGTGCAAGGGGGAAGGGCAGGGAACTCATGCGACGATCTCGACGTGGTCGCCACGCGCGATCTCGCCGCCCTGCGTGACGATGGCATAGACGCCGAATTCGGTATGGCCATACGCCTCTTCCAGCGCATCGAGCGTGTTAACGTCGATCCGGCCGGTCGTGCAATCGACCATGGTTGCGCGGCAGCGTTCGATCCGTTCGCAGATCTTCAGGGTTGCCCCGCCAATGCAGATCTCGTGCCCGAGCAGGTCGAACTCTTCCCAGGGGGCGAGCCCTTCGATCCAGATATTCCCCCGCCAGCGGTCAAGCCCCAGATCGAGGCCCAGCCGTTGGCCAAGCGCGCGGTTGGATGCGAGGTTGAGAAGCGAGACCGATTCGAACTCTGTATCGGTCATGCCGCGTCCGGCACTGACCAGACGCGCAGGCTGCGCCCTCTCGCCCTCCATCAGCGGTGCGACCCAAGCGAGGAACTCCGCCCGACCTTCGGGTGTGTCCGGATCGAATGTCACAGGCTCGCGATCCGGATGGGTCAGGGTGATCTGGTGGCGCGCCGCATCGAATTGCGCGTTGATCGCCTGAAGGCTTGGTGTCTTGGCCCCGCGGATGAAATTCATGCACGGATTCCAGCCGGGCATCAGTGCCGCGGCCTCATGCGCGACCGCCCAATGGCGGTCGAAGGGCAGGCAGCGGCCTTGCGTCAACGTGACATGGCCGAGCGCCTCGCGGCCATGCGCCTTGATGGGATGGCGAAAGATCTGCGCCAGCCGCCACCCGATCGTCATCAGGTCTTTTTCTTCTTCGAAAAGATATTGCCGAGTATATCCGGTCGGTGCCCGTTCATCGCCATGATGGAATATTGCTGCGCGAAGGTGATCACGTTGTTCGCAATCCAGTAGAGCACCAGCCCCGACGCAAACCAGCCCAGCATGAACATGAAGATCCACGGCATCCAGGTCATCACGGCCTGCTGGATCGGTTCGGTCGGGGTCGGGTTGAGCTTCATCTGCAGCCACATCGACACGCCGAGGAAGATCGGCAGAATCCCGATGAAGATCAGCGACAGGATGCTGTCGGGATGCGGCGCGGCAAAGGGCAAGAGGCCGAACAGGTTCATAATCGAGGTCGGATCCGGCGCCGAGAGGTCATTGAACACCCCAAACCATTCCGCATGGCGCAGATCGATCGTGACGAAGATCACCTTGTAGAGCGAGAAGAAAATCGGGATTTGCAACAGGATCGGAAGGCAGCCCGCGGCCGGGTTCACCTTCTTGTCCTTGTAGAGCTTCATCATCTCCTGCTGCATCTTTTGGCGATCGTCGCCCGCGCGCTCCTTGATCGCCATCATCTCGGGCTGCAATTCCTTCATCTTCGCCATCGAGACATAGGATTTCCACGCAAGCGGCAGAAGGATTGCCTTGATTAGCAGCGTCAGCGTGATGATCGCCCAGCCCATGTTCCCGATGACGCCATTGATGAAGTAGAGCGTCGCGAAGATCGGCTTCGTGAGGAAGAAGAACCAGCCCCAGTCGATTGCATCGATGAAACGGTCGATGCCCTGCTCGCGCTCGTAGGCGCGGATCACGGACCATTCCTTGGCGCCCGCGAAAAGCATGGTCTGGACTTCATCGCGCTCGCCCGGCCCGATAGTCATCGTGGGCATGTCGGCGCGTGTCTGATAGACATCGCGCGAGGGCACGTAGCGTGAGACAGCGTTGAACGCCTGGCCCGGTTGCGGGATCAGGGTCGCCATCCAATACTTGTCCGTGATCCCGACCCAACCGTTCTCGCTGATTTCGGTGACGCGGGCATTCGTGTTCTCGCGCTCTTCAAAACGCAGGTCGCGGATATTGCGGTAGCTGTCTTCACTGAGCCGGCCATCGGCAACCTCGATGAACCCCTCGTGACTGATGAAGAAATTCTCGAGATCCGAGGGCTCGCCATGGCGTGACAGAAGCCCGTAGGGCGCCAGGCGGGCGGTGGCGTCGCTCTCGTTTTCCACTGCCTGTGTGACCGTGAACATGAAATTCTCATCGATCTCGAAGCGCTGCGTGAAGCGCAACCCGAGAGAATTGGTCCATTCAAGCGTCACCGGGCTGCCCACGCCCAACCGCTCGCCCTCGACAAGCTGCCACGGTGTCTGCGCGCCAGGAACTTCGTCCCAACTCATGTCGCGCCCGGGGCGCCAGCCATAGAGCGCGTAGAACGCCTCGTTCATCTCCTCGGGCTTGAGTAGCTGGACGATATCCGAGCCCGGCTCGACGCTTTGGCGGTAATCGCGCAGCGACAACTCGTCGATCCGGCCCCCTCGCAGATTGATCGAGCCTACGACGCGCACGGTATCGATGTCGATCCGGGGCAGCTCTTCGCCCGGCTCGTCGCGCTCGGCATCGGCCATCGTCTGCGTGCGCCCGTCCTCGGCCATGGGCAATTCGGTGACGTCCGCGGCCTCTTGTGGTGTCGGCTCGGGCGGTGGGAACATCCACATCCAGACCACCAGCACCATCAGGCTGAGGGCAAAGGCCATGAGCAGATTTCTGTTCTGTTCGTCCATGAAGCGCCCGTATCCTGTCGTATCGAGTGTCGGGGCCGGTTCAACAGAAGCCGACTGCAAAGGTCAAGCGATTTTCCCGGGATCGGCCCGTTCGGGCGATCACATCGCGGTCGGTTCACTGGCCGGTTCGGTCGTATTGTCCTCTTGCCGGGCCAGCGCAAGGAAATCGAACAAGGCGGGATCGGGCAGATGAGAGGGCCGCGTGTTCATCAGGGCCCGGAACATCACGTTGCGCCGGCCGGGGCTGCGGCGCTCCCACTCATCGAGCATTGCCTTGATCTGCATGCGCTGAAGCCCGTCCTGACTGCCGCAGAGGTCACAGGGGATAATCGGAAACCCCATCGCGCGGGCAAACCGGTCGCAATCGGCTTCGGCAACGAATGCGAGCGGGCGATGGACAAACAGATCCCCCTCCTCGTTGACAAGCTTGGGCGGCATGGTCGCAAGCCGCCCGCCATGGAAGAGGTTCATGAAGAACGTCTCGAGCAGATCGTCGCGGTGATGGCCGAGCACAACGGCAGAACAGCCTTCTTCGCGCGCAATCCGGTAGAGGTTGCCCCGCCGGAGGCGTGAGCACAGCGCGCAATAGGTTCGGCCTTGCGGGACCTTGTCCATGACAATCGAGTAGGTGTCCTGATACTCGATGCGATGCGGCACTTGCATGCGCGTCAGGAAATCCGGCAACACGGTCGCCGGGAAGCCGGGTTGTCCCTGATCGAGGTTGCAGGCCAGCAGGTCGACCGGCAGAAGCCCGCGCCATTTCAACTCGATCAGTGCGGCAAGAAGTGTGTAGCTGTCCTTGCCGCCCGACATGCAGACCAGCCAGCGTTCACCCGCGCGGGCCATGCCGTATTGCTCGATCGCGGTGCGCGTGTCGCGGATGATGCGCTTGCGCAGTTTGCGAAATTCGGTCGTGTCAGGGGCATTTGCCAGAACGCGCGGCAAATCGTCCAACTCGTGACGCATGGGCCTAATTCCTGCGGCTTTGGGGGTTCAAGCGCGCATCATGCGCAGGATCCGCGCCCGGCACCGGATCATATCCCGAGCCACCCCAGGGGTGGCACCGCCCGAGCCTGCGCAAGGTAAGCGCGGCGCCGCGCACGCCGCCGTGGCGGGCCAGCGCATCAAGAGCATAGGCCGAGCAGGTCGGCTGAAACCTGCAGCCGTGACCGACCCAAGGGCTCAAAGTGATCTGATAGAGCCGCACTGGCAGCGAGAGCAACCATGCGAGAGGGGTCACAGCGGATCCTTCCCATGCACTCTACGCAGGGCCCGTTCTAGATCGCCGCGCATGGCCTTGAAATCGCGCAAGACTGTTGTGCCAGGTCGTCCGACCAGCACGTAATCCCAACCGGCCTGCCCTGCCTGCGGCAGCACCGCGCGCGCAATTTCGCGCAACCGTCGCTTGGCGCGGTTCCGGGTCACGGCATTGCCGATCTTCTTCGAACAGGTGAAGCCAACGCGCGCTGGACCGTCCTGCGCGACTTGCCGGCGGGCCTGAAGCAGGAAGCCGGGGCAGGGCACACGATACCCCTGAGCGACGCGCAGGAAATCGCGCCGACTCTTCAGTGTCGTGACCGTGGGTTCTTCCCGATGCTCCATATCCAGCGCCGCTGCCGGGGCAGCGTCAGGGCTGGATTGCGCGACCGAAGATCCCGAACAGGTCATGACCATGATAGACGACCCGCCTTGCGGGTCAGCATCGTCAAGCCGAAAGCTTCTTGCGCCCGATCCGGCGGCGTGCATTCAGGATCTTGCGCCCGGCCTTCGTGGCCATCCGCGCGCGGAATCCGTGCCGCCGCTTGCGGACAAGGTTGCTCGGTTGATAGGTGCGCTTCATCGCTCCATTCCTTACAGTTGGCGCAGCCGGCATCCATTCGGACGCGGCCCCGTTCAAAACCAGAGCTGTGCTGTAACGAGGGGACGGACGCGAGTCAATTCGCCTGACCTTGAAATCCGCGCGATATGGTCGAGTTTCTGAGGTGTCACGTCTGCGTGAGCGCCACAGTAAGGAGCGATAGCATCCCAGCACAGGTAGCGCAGAGGGATGTGAATGCGTTAAACTTCGCAAGGAACTGGATCTGGAGAAAAGCTGTGTCGGACCCCAGACCGCGTGTCGGCGCGCTGCGTCGCCTGCTCCCCCTCGTCCTGATCCTGCTTGTTGCAGTGGTCGGGGTGGTCGCGCTTGGCGAGTATCTCAATTTCGAAACCCTGCGCGAAAACCGCAAGGTCCTGCTCGCCTTTCGCGATGCGCATTATCTCACGGCAGCGCTGGTCTTCATGCTCGCCTATGTGCTGATCGTCGCGTTCTCGCTGCCGGGAACCTTGCCGGCCTCGTTGACCGGGGGGTTCCTGTTCGGGCTCTTTCCGGGCGCGTTGATGAATGTCATTTCAGCGACCATCGGGGCGGTCCTGATCTTTCTTGCTGTGCGTGCGGGGCTGGGACACCGGGTGACCTCGAAGATCGACGCAAGCGAGGGGCACCTGAAACGCTTGACCGAGGGCATACGCGACAACGAATTCTCGGTCATCTTCTCGTTGCGGTTGATGCCGATCTTGCCGTTCTGGCTGGTCAATGTGGTTCCCGCCCTGATCGGGGTGCGCTTGCGGGTCTTTGCGCTGGCAACCTTAGTCGGCATAATTCCCGGCGGCATTGTCTACACCTGGGTGGGGGTGGGTCTGGCTGAAGTGTTCGCGCGCGACGAAACCCCGAATCTCGGGATCATCTTCGAGCCGCATATCCTTGGCCCGCTTCTCGGCCTTGCGGCGCTCGCCATGTTGCCCGTCCTGCACCGGGCCTGGCGTGATTGGCGCGACGCGCCGCGCGCCTGAGCGCCCCCGTCCCGATCCAGCGAATGAAGGGTTCTCCGAATGGAGTTGATCACGACTGATATCTGCATCATTGGCGCCGGCTCTGGTGGGCTATCCGTCGCGGCAGGCGCCGTCCAGATGGGCGCCCGCGTTGTGCTTGTGGAGGGCCACAAGATGGGAGGCGATTGCCTGAATTACGGCTGCGTCCCGTCGAAGGCGCTGCTTGCACAAGCGAAACTGGCGCATCTGCGCGCGAAACCGGGGCCAGAGTCCTATGCCGAGGCCATGGCCCATGTCCGCGCAACCATCGCTGCGATTGCGCCCCATGATTCGGCCGAGCGCTTCACAGCGCTCGGCGTGCAGGTCATCCAGGGCTATGCGCGCTTCACCAGCCCGACCGAGGTCGTGGTGGAGGACACCCGCATCCGTGCGCGGCGCGTGGTCATTGCGACGGGCTCGCGCCCGCTTGTGCCCGACCTTCCGGGGCTCAAGGCGCTGCCCTACCTCACCAACGAGACGATTTTCGATCTGACGGAATGCCCGCGCCATCTGCTGGTCCTCGGTGCCGGCCCCATCGGGATGGAACTCGCGCAGGCTCATTGCCGCCTCGGTGCCCGCGTGACCGTGATCGACGCGGCGCAGCCGCTCGCACGGGAAGACCGGGAGGCCGCGGAGATCGTGATCGAGCAGTTGCGCCGTGAAGGGGTCGAAGTGGTCGAGCGCGCCGAGGTCGAGACATTCGGTGGGCGGGCGGGCGCGATCGAGTGCCAGGTCAAGGGCGGCACAATCTTCACGGGCACCCATCTTCTGGTCGCCGTGGGCCGCGCACCCAATCTCGAGCAGCTGGATCTGGACAAGGCCGGGGTCGCAGTCGATCCTGTCGGCGTCAGGGTTGGACCGGGGCTGCGCAGCACCAATCGCCGCGTCTATGCCATAGGCGATGCCGCAGGCCAGGGGCAGTTCACTCACCTGGCGGGTTATCATGCGGGGCTTGTGATCCGGTCCATGCTTTTCGGCCTGCCGGCGCGGGCGCGCAGTGATCACATCCCCCGGGTCACCTACACGGATCCGGAACTCGCCCAGATCGGGCTGACCGAAGCCGCCGCGCGCAAGCAGCACGGCCCCCGTCTGAGCGTCCACAAGATCAGTTATGACCAGATTGATCGCGCTCAGGCCGAGGGCCGCACGGATGGATTTCTGAAACTCATGGCCGTGGGCGGGCGGCCCGTCGGTGTCACGATCGTCGGGGCCGTCGCAGGCGAGGCACTGGCGCCCTGGGCGCTTGCCGTGGCCAGCCGGTTGAAGCTCAGCGCCATCGCCGGCTGTGTGCTGCCCTATCCGACGCGCGCGGAAATTGGCAAACGCGCGGCCGGGGCCTATTTCTCACCCAAACTCTTTGATAATCCTGTCGTGAAGCGCGTGGTCAGAACAGTGCAGAGGTGGCTGCCCTGAGCCAGACGCGCAGGGACGATGCATGTTTACGAACTCTCTGTCAGCGCGGTTTCTTTGGCTAGTGGTGCTCTTCGTGCTGCTGGCCGAGGTGCTGATCTTCGTCCCGTCCATGGCCCGGTTCCGCGAGGAATACCTGCTCGCACGGCTGGAACGCGCACAGATCGCGTCGTTGGCGCTGCTGGCGTCGGATGGCTCGATCGCCGGAGAGCTTGCGGGCGAACTGCTCGAGAATGCGGGCGTCTACAATGTGGTTCTGCGCCGCGACGCCGTGCGCGAGTTAATCCTGTCCTCGCCGATCCCGGAACCCATCGCCGAGACCTATGATCTGCGCGAAGCGGGGCCGATCATGCTCATGCGCGACGCAATGCAGGAGATGCTGCGCAGCGAGCCCCGCATCGTGCGCGTGATCGGCGATCCGGTCCGACAGGCCGGCCTGCTGATCGAGATCACGCTCGATACCGACAGTCTTCAGGTCGAGATGTGGGAATATGGCCGGCGCATCCTTGCGCTGACGCTGGCGATCTCGGTGATCACGGGCGTGCTGCTGTATCTGTCGATCCAGGCGCTTGTTGTGGCGCCCATGCGGCGGGTGATCCGGTCCATGTCTGATTATGCCGAAGCGCCGCAGGATGCGAGCCGCATCATCACCCCGCAATCCGGTATTCGCGAATTGCGCGAGGCGGAAGAAGCGCTGCATTCGCTGCAATCCGATCTCACCGGGCTCTTGCGCCAGAAGGATCGGCTGGCGCAGCTCGGCGGGGCAGTGGCGCGGATCAGCCATGACCTGCGCAACATGTTGACGACCGCCTCGATGCTTGCCGACCGAATCGAGATGAGCCGCGATCCGAGTGTCAAGCGGGCCGCCCCGAAACTCGTGAACTCGCTTTCACGCGCGATCAACCTGTGCGAATCGACGCTCGCCTTCGGCAAGGCCGAGGAGCCCTCACCGCGGCTGTCGCGCATCCGGCTGTCCGCTCTCGTCGAGGATGTCATCGAAAACGAGAAGCTCGCGTTCTCCGAGGGGGCGGATATCCGCTTTTCCGCCGATCTGCCCCCTGATCTGCATGTGCGCGCCGACCCCGAACAATTGTTTCGTGTGCTCGCTAATCTGGTGAGGAATGCACGTCAGGCGATCGAGGCCACGCAAGCCCCGGGGGTAATCGAGCTGCTCGCGCGCGATGCCCGCCATGAGGGCCGCGATGGGGTCGCGATCAGGATCAGCGACACGGGCCCCGGACTGCCGCCCAAGGCCCGCACACATCTTTTCGAGGCCTTCCAGGGCGGCGTGCGCAAGGGGGGGATGGGCCTCGGGCTTGCCATAGCGGCCGAGTTGGTGCGCGGTCACGGGGGCCGGCTCGAACTCGTCCGCAGCGATGCGGATGGTACGGAATTCCGGATCTGGCTGCCAGGTGCGCACTGACAGGAACTCGCGCTCCAGATCGGCGCGCATCCGCCTGTCCTTGGCGAATTTCTCGCGAGCTAAGGTGGGCCATCATGAACCAACATGTCTTGTGAGATACTCGCCCGTTGGATGCCCAACCCAGCCGGCGCTGCTGAGGACAAGTTTCTGCTTCCAGAGGCGCGCAAAATGACGCTAACCATTTCCCGATGTCACATTGATGCTGCAGCCGCCTGGCAATGGAATAAGCTCGACCCCACCAACTTCGCTTTCGGTGCCAAGGTGGATTTGCCGCGCCTTGATATTCCCGGCCACGTGAAGGGCCTCGCCGCGCGCGGCACTCATGCGCGCCTTTCGGTTCGATGATGCACCCGAATTCGACCATATCAGCGAGGGTCGCGCGCAGGACGTGCTGATCTGTCCGGGGCAGCGGATGCGCCAGCCAGGGGCGCGCAGCCGCAGCATCCACCCAGTCCCGCGCGATCTTGCGTCAGGCGCTCAGAACCGGAGTGTCGCCCCGATCACCGGCCCGCTCATGCGCATGTCGAACCGTGTGCCGTCATCGCGATAATCGACATGCAGATGTCGATACCCG
>SLKB01000058.1 GCA_007134805.1 Paracoccaceae bacterium | reverse complement strand
CGCCACCAGAGGCTCCACCCCGTCGGGCAGATAGACATCCACGCGCGAGCCGAAGCGGATCAGCCCGAAACGCGCGCCCGTCGCCAGCTCGGCGCCCTCGGTGACCTCGCACAGGATCCGCCGCGCAACGAGCCCTGCGATCTGCACCACGCCCACCTGACGCCCATCCGCCATCTGCAGGACTAGGCCATTGCGCTCATTGTCTTCGCTCGCCTTGTCGAGCGAGGCATTGAGAAACTTGCCTGGCCGGTAGGCGATCCTGGTGATCTTGCCGCCAATGGGGACGCGGTTCACATGGCAGTTGAACACGTTCATGAAGACCGACACGCGCGTGAGCGGGCGGGCGCCCATCTCCAGCTCGGCAGGTGGCACTGCAGGCTCGATGAGCGAGATCACCCCATCGGCGGGGCTGACCAGCAGCCCCTCGCGCGCAGGCACATGGCGCAAGGGATCGCGGAAGAAATAATAGCACCAGATCGTCAGTCCCAACCCGATCCAGCCCAGCGGCTGCCAGATGAGGAACAAGACCACCGCCAGCACGCCGAAGATGGCGATGAACTTGACCCCCTCACGGTGGATCGGCTTGACGACAGTCGAAAGCATGTCTGCGGCCATGGGGCCTCCTAACTTCGGACTCACGATACCGGCGGGATGTCCCCTTCGGCGCGCCGCGCATGGAAGCGCGCGGCGAAGCTCTCGAGCGTGCCCGCCCCGATCGCATCGCGCAAGCCCTGCATCAACTGCTGGTAATATGCAAGATTATGCCAGGTCAGCAACATCGACCCGATGATCTCATCGGCGCGGATGACGTGATGCAGATAGGCGCGGCTGTATCCGCGGCAGGCCGGGCAGTCGCAATCTTCTTCCAGAGGGCGCGGATCGTCACGGTGGCGCGCATTGCGCAGGTTCACGGGCCCGCGCGCCGTCCAGCCCTGCCCCGTCCTGCCAGAGCGCGAGGGCAGCACGCAATCGAACATGTCCACGCCGCGCTGCACTGCGCCGACAATATCATCGGGCTTCCCCACACCCATCAGGTAGCGCGGCTTGTCCTCAGGCAATTGACCGGGCGCGTAGTCGAGCACGTCGAACATCACCGCCTGCCCCTCGCCCACGGCAAGCCCGCCCAGCGCATAGCCGTCAAAGCCGATCTCGCGCAGCCGCGCGGCACTCTCGGCGCGCTGGTCATGATAGACCGAGCCCTGCTGGATGCCGAAAAGTGCATATCCCGGCCGATCGCCGAAGGCCGCGCGCGACCGCTCGGCCCAGCGCATCGACAGCTCCATCGAGGCGCGCGCGACCATCTCCTCGGCCGGCCAGGGGGTGCATTCGTCAAAGGCCATCACGATATCCGACCCGAGCAGGCACTGGATCTCCATCGAGCGTTCGGGCGAGAGCATATGGCGCGAGCCGTCGATATGGCTGGCAAAGCGCACCCCCTCCTCAGAGAGCTTGCGCAGCGCGGCAAGCGACATCACCTGAAATCCGCCAGAATCCGTCAGGATCGGCCGTTCCCAGTTCATGAAGCGGTGCAACCCGCCGAGATCCGCGATCCGCTCGGCACTCGGGCGCAGCATCAGGTGATAGGTATTGCCCAGAAGGATATCCGCCCCGGTCGCGCGCACACTTTCGGGCAGCATCGCCTTCACGGTCGCCGCAGTGCCCACCGGCATAAAGGCCGGCGTGCGGATGCGCCCCCGCGGGGTGGTGATCACGCCCTGCCGCGCGCGCTCGTCGCGCGCGGTGATCTCAAAGCGGAAGCGCGCGGGCGCGCGCGCCTCATGGCCTGCCTCGTGCTGCATCCCTGTCCTCTGCCCGGTCCGCGGCCCCTTACAGGGAACCGCGACCGAATGCCACTGCACAATTCACGATCCCCGCGCGCGGCGCAGATAGACGTAATAGGCCCCGCTGCCGCCATGACGGGGATGCGCCTCGCGCAGCTCCAGCACCACCGCGCCCAGCGGGGCCATGCGCAGCCATTTCGGCACGTCCTGCTTCAGCGCACCAGGGCGTCGCGGGATCGGGCCGTCATCGGCGACCGACTTGCCCTTGCCAGTGATCACCAGCACCAGTCGCGCGCCCGAGGCATGCGCACGCAGGATGAACCCGTTGAGCGCAGCATGCGCCTGCGCCAGCGTCATTCCATGCAGATCGATACGCGCATCGGGCTCGATCTTGCCGCGCGCCATGCGCTGGAACTTTCGCTTGTCCATGGTGACAGGCTTCTGCGCCAGATGCTCGGAGAGCGGCGGCGCCAGATCCTGCGCAGTCGCGCGACCGGGCGGTGGGCTTGGCCGAAAGCTGCCCGACGCAGGCCGGGACGCGGCATGCTTGGGCGGGCCATGCTTGGGGGGGTCGGAGGCCGTGAGATCGACGCGCGCGCGCCGCAGGCTCTGATCCGAGTGCAAGGGCCGCGTGGTCTGCACCACGCGGCCCCATAATTCCAGATCCTCGGGCGGAAGCTGTCCGCGGCGGCGCCTCATCCGTCAGTGGCCACAAGCTTCCAGTTCGGGCTTTCCGATGTCATGTCGCGCGCAAAGGTCCAGACATCCTTCTGGCGCTTGATCACGTTTGGATCGCCCTCGACAATCTCATCCGTCTCGGCCTTGCGCACAACCGAGGTCAGCTCGCCCTCCAACGTTACCGTGACCTCGCCTTCCTTGGTCTCTTCATCGAAGCGCGCATCGGTGATCTTGATATTGCGCAGCCCCACGAAGGTCGCATCCACACGCAGGCCCTCCCGCTCGCGCAACTGCACCACTTCGTCGAAGGAATTGAACACATCGCGCGACAGGAAGGGCAGGATCGAGTCGAGATCCGAATTCTCGAAGGCCATCAGGATCATCTCATAGGCGCCACCGGCCCCCTTGAGGAATTCACCCACATGAAATTCCGGGTCGAATGCTTTCATCCGCCCCAGCGCCTTGGCCATGTCGGAGCCCTCGGGCACATGGTCGATGATGTCGGTATCCGGCCCGCCTTCGATCACCTCGAACTTCGGTTTGGCCTGTGAAGGCGCCGCCGCGCCATCGCGGGCAATCGGCTTCTGCTCGAACCCGTCACGTGAGCCCAGCACGGCACGCAGCCGCAGGATCAGAAAAACAGCTATTCCGGCGAGTATCAGCAGCTGGATCACGGCAGGTTCCATTGTTTCCTCGGCCAAGAGTTGTCATCGCGGCGGTCAGGTGTCTATGTAAGGCGCGTTGCCGGCCGAGTCCACAACAAGAGGCCAACAGAGTAACGCGAAGGGAAGCAAAATGTGGGTTTTACTGGCGCTCCTGGCGATCCCGATCATTGAAATCGCGCTTTTCGTCCAGATTGGCGGACACATTGGCGTGACCGGAACGCTAGCCGAAGTTTTCGTGACCGGCGCGCTCGGCATCGTGCTCATGCGGCTGGAGCCGCAGCGCAACGCCGGCGATGTGCGCGCGGCCCTTGCCCGCGACGCAAGCCCCGCGAGCCCCATGGCCCATTCTGCACTGCGGCTTGTGGGCGCGGTGGCGCTTGTCCTGCCTGGGTTTTTCACGGATCTTCTGGGTGCGCTGCTGCTCGTGCCAGTGATCCGGCACCTGATCCTTGCGCGCGTCCTGATCCGGATCCAGACGGCTGTTCAGGAAAAGCACGGGCACCCCGGGCCCCGTCCGCGCGGTGACATCATCGAGGGCGATTTCGAGCGCGACCCTGACACCGTGGAACGCGACCGCCGCCTGAGGGACCCGGAAAAGCGGGATTGAGCCGCCCCTGCCGGGCTGATAGAAGGCGGACCAAATCCCGAACACCCGACAACAGGAGCCCGACATGTCCGACGCATCGACCCCGAGCAATGGCGCCGCAGGCGCTGAAACCCCTCCGAAGGTCAATGTCCGCATCCTCGCGCAGTTCATGCGCGATCTTTCCTTCGAGAATGTCGCTGCCCAGAAAAAGCTGCAAGGCACCAATGTGCAGCCCGACATCAAGGTGCAGGTCAGCCTCGACGCCAACAAGCGCGACGCTGAAAACCAGTTCGAGGTCGGCACGAAGTTCAAGGTGACCTCGTCCAACAAGGAAGACGGTCAGGTGCTGTTCCTGATCGAGCTTGACTATGTCGGCGTCTTCCTGATCGAAGGCGTGCCGAAAGAGCAGATGCACCCTTTCCTGCTGATCGAATGCCCACGGCTGATCTTCCCCTTCGCGCGGCGCATCATCTCGGATGTCACCCGCGATGGCGGTTTCCCGCCGCTCAACCTCGAGACAGTCGATTTCCTGGCGCTCTACAAGCAGGAATTGCAGCGTCAGGCCGCGCTCAAGGCGCAGGCCGATCAGGCCGCGCAACCCTCGAACTGACCCGCGCACCGTGCCCTTGAACCCCGGAACGGACCCCCGCTAGTATCGACCCTCCACATCAAGGGAGGTTACCCGTGCTACGCGCAGTCTCACGCCCGGCAGTGGCGATCATGGATCGCTACCTGCCGGACCCGTTCATCTTTGTCCTGATCCTGACCATTGTCGCGGCAGGCTCGGCAATGCTCTTCGAGGGCACTACCCCGCTTCGCGTCATCGAGATCTGGGGCGATGGTTTCTGGGGGCTTCTGACCTTCTCGATGCAGATGCTGCTCGTGCTGGTTACGGGCTTCATCCTCGCGTCATCGCCGCCAATCAAGAAAGGGCTCGCCTTTCTTGCAGGGCTCGCGACTTCGCCGGGCTCCGCGATCATCCTCGTGACAGTGGTCTCGCTGATGGCGTCCTGGATCAACTGGGGCTTCGGGCTGGTGGTCGGCGCGCTCTTTGCGCGCGAGCTTGCCCGGCAGGTTGTGGTCGATTACCGCCTGCTTATCGCCTCGGCCTATTCGGGCTTCGTCATCTGGCATGCAGGGCTGGCAGGGTCGATCCCGCTCACGATCTCGACGCCGGGGCATTTCACCGAGGACGCCATCGGCATCATCTCGACCGACCAGACGATCTTCGCAGGCTTCAACCTCGCGATCGTCGCCGTGCTCTTCGTGATCATCCCGCTGGTGAACTACCTGATGATCCCGCGCGGCGCAGAAAGCATCTATGTCACGCGTGAACAGCTCGGCGAGGATGTGACCGAGAAGTTCACGCCCTCCCGCCCAGCCGAGCATCTGGAAAACAGCCGCCTCCTGATGTGGCTCGTGGGCATTCCGGGGCTTGTCTTTCTCGTGTATTACTTCGCCTTCCGTGGAGACACGCTGAACCTCAACATCGTGAACTACCTGTTCCTGATG
>SLKB01000225.1 GCA_007134805.1 Paracoccaceae bacterium | reverse complement strand
GAGGTGCAGGATCATCAACGCCCGTGAGCGCGCGGCGGGCAGGGCGGCTGGGTCTGGCCGCCCTTCTCTTGTTGGGCGGACCTGCCCTGGCCGAGCCGGTCATGCAGGTTCATGACAGCAGCGGGGCTGTTCTGGGCGCCTTGCCGATGCCCGCGGGTGCAGAGATCTGCCTGAACTGGGCGCATTCGGTTACGGGCGGCGCAGTGGCAGATTGCTTCGAGCAGCGCAGCCTCACGCTGGTGCTGACGCGCAGCTACCTGCATGATTTCGCCGCTGGGCTCGGCGACATTGAGGGGCGCGGGCGGATCGAGCCTGCTGAGGGCGGCGGCTACTGGATCCTCGACATGGATGAGCCGGTCGCCGACAACCGGCTTGCGTTGCGGGTGGGGCAAGCAGGCGTTGATCACCGGCTGAGCGGCCCGGCCGGGCAATTGGCGCTGTCGCAGATCGCGCCGGGTGCGCGTGTGGTGCTCAGCCTCGACACGGCGCAGAGACCCTGACAGGATTTCCGCATGGCGACACGCTCCGACACTCCCCTTGATCAGATTCGGGCGACGGCTACGGCCGAGGCGATCCCTGACAAGCTGCGCTCAGCCGATGCGCAACAGCCGCGGCCGGTCCTGTGGCTGATCACTGCGGTCGCGATCGGCCTATCGCTGTTCCAGCTCTATACGGCCGGGATTCAGCCGCTCGGGCTGTTCTACCAGCGCACGGCGCATCTGGCCTTCATTCTCTTCCTGTGTTTCCTGATCTACCCGATCTTTGGCCAGGCCCGTCCCCGCGGGCTTGTTGGCTGGGTGCTAGATGCCGGATTTCTGACGGCCGCTTTCCTGAGCGGGTTCTACATCATCTGGAACCTCGACGCGATCATCGCGCGCGCAGGCTGGTGGACCACCACCGACATCACCATGGGGATCATCTGCGTGATCGCAGTGCTCGAGGCATCGCGCCGGGCCGTGGGGCTTGGCATGACGATCATCGGGGCGATTGCGATCCTGTACGCGCTCGCCGGCCCGCGCGGCGCGCTGCCCGGTCTTGGCGAATGGATGCCGGGGATCCTCGCGCATCGCGGCGCCAGTCTGGACCGGCTGATTGGTCAACTGTATCTGGGGCAGGAGGGGATCTTCGGTCTGCCGTTGGGGGTGGCGGCGACCTTCGTTTTCATGTTCGTGCTGTTCGGCGCCTTTCTGGAAAAGACCGGCGCCGGCAAGTTCTTCATCGATCTCGCCTTCGCCGCCACTGGCCGCAAGCCGGGCGGGCCGGCCAAGGCAGCGGTCATCGCCTCGGCCGGGATGGGCTCGATCTCGGGCTCGGCGATCGCGAATGTGGTCACGACGGGCGCGTTCACCATACCGCTGATGAAACGACTGGGCTACAAGCCGAAACAGGCCGGCGGGATCGAGGCCGCGGCCTCGACGGGCGGGCAGATCACCCCTCCCCTGATGGGGGCCGGCGCCTTCCTGATCTCGGAATACACGCAGATCCCCTATATCGAGATCGTCATGGTCTCGATCTTCCCGGCGATCCTGTATCTGGGAACGGTCTATCTGTTCGTGCATATCGTGGCGATGAAGCAGGGCATGCGCGGCATGTCTCCTGCAGAGTTGCCGCTTGTGCGCAATATCCTGAAGGCCGGCTGGCAGTTCATTCTGCCGCTGCTGGTGCTGGTGTGGCTTCTGGTCAACAATATCTCGCCGATGCGGGTCGGGTTCTGGGCGATCCTGTCGGTAATCGGTGTGGCCGGGTTGCGCGGGGCCTGGATACTTTTGGTAGATGGGCCGCTAACCAGCGCGCGCGTCACGGCGTCTCTGAAGCGCGGGGTGCGCATGATCCTCGAGTCGCTGGAACTCGGTGCGCGCAACGCGGTCGCCGTGTCCATCGCCTGCGCGGTAGCCGGGATCATCGTGGGCGTCGTGGGACTGACGGGGCTCGGGTTGAAATTCTCGTCGATGATGGTGGCGCTGTCGGGGGGCAATGTGGTCGCGGCGCTGGGCCTTGTGCTGTTTGCTTCGCTGATCCTTGGCCTCGGGCTGCCTGTCACGGCAAGCTACATCGTGCTGATCGTCCTTGTGGGGCCTGCCTTGCATAATGAGTTCGGCATTCCGCTTCTCATCGCGCATCTTGTGGTTTTCTGGTATTCACAAGACAGCAATGTGACCCCACCTGTTGCGCTTGCAGCCTTTGCAGGTGCTGCTGTGGCGGGCGCGAAGCCGATGGAGACGTCATTTCAGGCGTGGAAATTTGCCAAGGGGCTCTACCTCATTCCGCTTTTCATGGTCTTCAACCCCGAGATCATCTATGGTGGCCCTGCGCTGCATGTGCTCTGGACAGGTTTCACGGCGATCCTGGGCCTCACGGCCTTTGCCGCCGCGATCGAGGGGTATCTTTTCGGGCGGATGGATCCGGCCTCGCGCCTCTTGGCGCTTCCGGCGGTCGCCGCGTTGTTCTGGCCCGATTTCACGATCGAGATGGTGGGGGCGGGTGTGCTTCTGGTCCTGCTGGCCATCAACTGGCTCAACGCTAGGGAGGCCCGGGCGCGCCCGGGCTAGGCCAGCCCTGCAAGCGCTGCCTGTTTTTCGGGCAACTCCGCCGGGCAGACTTTACTTTCCCCGGGCATCCCGTTTTGATGCTGAAAAAGTCAGGGAGATTGGGGATATGGGCGAGCGCTTCTTCAACGAGATGTTCGATGCCAATGGCCTGCGTGGTCCCTACGCCGGGCTCGACAGCTGGCACCAGAACATGCCGGCCGAGTTCCGCGCGTTCAAGCAGGCCGAAGCCGAGGAGCTGTTCCGCCGGTTCGGTATCACCTTCGCTGTATACGGCGAAGGGGGTGATCCGGACCGCCTGATCCCTTTCGACATGTTCCCGCGCGTTTTCGCCGCAGACGAGTGGCGCCGGCTGGAGCGTGGGATCAAGCAGCGCGCCCGTGCCCTCAATGCGTTCCTGTCCGATGTCTATGACCGCGGCGAGATAATTCGCGCCGGCCGCGTCCCGGCCGAGCTTGTCTATCGCAACGAGGCCTACGAGATCGCAGTCGCCGGGTTCCGGCCGCCACTGGGGGTGTTCAGTCATATCGTGGGGATCGACCTTGTGCGCACGGCGCCGGACCAGTTCTACGTGCTGGAGGACAATTGCCGTACCCCGTCGGGCGTGTCCTACATGCTGGAAAACCGCGAGGTCATGATGCGGATGTTCCCGCATCTCTTTCAAGAAAACCGTGTGGCGCCGGTTGATGGCTATGCGCGGCTCCTCAAGCGCACGCTTGCCTCGGTGGCGCCGGCGAAATGCGAGGGCGAGCCGAATGTCGTCCTTCTGACCCCGGGCCATTTCAACTCGGCCTATTACGAGCACAGCTTCCTCGCCGATCTGATGGGCATCGAACTGGTCGAAGGGATGGATCTCTTTGTCGAGGGCGATTTCTGCTGGATGCGCACGACCGAGGGGCCGAAGAAGGTCGATGTCATCTATCGGCGGATCGATGATGCCTTCCTGGATCCCCTCTGCTTCCGCCCGGATTCGGCGCTGGGCGTGCCGGGGTTGATGAATGTCTATCGCTCGGGCGGGGTCACGATCTGTTCGGCACCGGGCGCTGGAGTGGCCGATGACAAGGCGATCTACACCTATGTGCCGGAGATGGTGCGCTTCTATCTGGGTGAGGCACCGATCCTCGAGAATGTGCCAACATGGCAATGCGCGAAATCCGATGAACTGGCCTATGTGCTCGACAACATAGCCGACCTTGTCGTCAAGGAAGTGCATGGCTCTGGCGGCTACGGGATGCTTGTCGGGCCGAAATCCGACAAGGCGACGATCGAGGCGTTTTCGGCAAAACTGGCCGACAACCCATCGAATTACATCGCCCAGCCCACGCTGGCGCTGTCGACCTGCCCGACATTTGTCGAGGATGGGGTGGCGCCGCGCCATGTTGATCTGCGCCCCTATTGTCTCGTCGGGCGCGATGTCGAACTTGTGCCCGGCGGGCTCACGCGGGTTGCGCTGACCGACGGCTCGCTGGTTGTCAATTCAAGCCAGGGCGGCGGGGTCAAGGATACCTGGGTCATCGCGGAGGAATGAGATGCTGAGCCGCACTGCCGCCAATCTGTTCTGGATGGCCCGAAACCTCGAACGCTCGGAAACCACGGCACGCCTGCTGGACCTGGGCTTTCGCAACGCGCTGTTGCCCAATGCCGGCGGCGGGTTCCGCAATGAGTGGAGCGCGATCCTGCAAAGCAAGGGCAACCTGCAGAATTTCACCGAGAAATACGGAGATCTGGTCCAGCGCAATGTCGAGAGCTTCCTGTTCTTCGACCGAGATAACCCGTCCTCTGTCGCCAGTTGCCTTCACGCCGCACGCGAAAATGCCCGGATCGTGCGCACCGCGCTGACAAGCCAGGTCTGGGACGCGATCAATACCAGTTATCAGCAATTGCAGGCCATGGCCCGGCGCGAGCGCTCCTCGCTGGAAGTGCCCGAACTGACCGACTGGACCGTGCGCACCGCGGCGCTCATCCGTGGCGCGATCGAGGCAACACAGCTGCGCAATGACGGCTATCGCTTCATGAACCTGGGCTATGCGGTCGAACGTGCCGACAACACGGCGCGATTTCTCGATGTGAAATATTATGTTCTGCTGCCCTCGATCGCCTATGTCGGCTCCGGGCTCGACAATTATCAGTGGACGACTCTGCTGCGGGCGCTTTCGGCGCATCGCTCCTATAACTGGGCCTATCGCGGGGGCGAGTTGAGCGCTGCGAATATCGCGCATTTCCTGATCCTGAACCCGCAATTCCCGCGCTCGATCGTGTCTTGCAGTCTGGAAATGAACGAGCATCTGGACCATCTGGCGCGCATTTACCATCGCTCGACCCCGGCGCAGGAATGCGCCCGAGAGCTTCTGGGCGAACTCGCCGAGGCGCATATCGACGATGTGTTCGACGAAGGCCTGCACGAGTTTCTGAGCCGCATGATTACCCAGAACGCGCGATTGGCCGCCTGCATCCAAGACCAGTACCTGACCGGAGAAGCGCGATGATCCTGACCGTGCTGCACAAGACACGCTACCAGTTCACCGAGCCTGTCGCCGGGATCATCCAGAGCCTGCGGCTCTGGCCGGCCGAATGTGAAGGGCAGCACGTGCTGGAGTGGAATGTCGAGATCACGGGCGCGACCCTTGGCAGCCGCTTTCGTGACGGCGCGGGCGACGACATCCAGAGCGCATCGATCCGCACACCTGTGACAGAGGTTGAAATCACTGTCGGCGG
>SLKB01000194.1 GCA_007134805.1 Paracoccaceae bacterium | reverse complement strand
GCGCGCACAGTGGACCGGCCCACCTTCGAGCGGCACGGGCAGGACAACCGTCTTGCAGTTGCGATGGGATGCACGATCCAGCATGCGCCTGAAATCGGTTATGCCGAAGGCATTGCGCTTCAGGGCGCTCCCGCCACGCCCATCGGTATCAACTGCCGGATCTGCCCGCGTGCTGGTTGCGAACAGCGCGCACATCAGGCCAGCGTGCTGAAAACCCCGGTCGATGAAAGTCGTCGGGGTGCCACGCGCTATGATGCTTGAGGGCGCCTACGGCTCAGGCGACTACGGGCAGCGCTGTGACAGTGTATTCACGCGAGATTGCCACCTTCCGCGCGGGATCGATCAGTTGCATGCGGAACCGGGGCGCGGGACGGATGCCGCCGATTGCGGGCAAGGTACCACAGAGCATCGCCATTCCAGGCGCAAGCTGCCCGCCCGGCAGCCCCGTGATCAACGCGGCAAGCGGACGGATCTCGGCGAGCGTGCCCTCCTGATAGGGTACCCAGGCGCCCCCTTCCTCAATCTCCGCGCGCAGCACAAGATCATCAAGCCGCCCATCGAGATCGGCCAGCCGCCACAGCGACCGCGCCACAGGCTTGGGGCAGATCTGCTTGGATTTGGCTACCGAAACCGCCTCCAGCGCGCGGTCCGTGTGATCCGAGGCGAGCCCGAGCCAGACGTCGCCTGCCGAATCGCAGATGAGCAGCGGTTCGGCCTCGCCCGAACTGTCCGCGCCGACAGTGTCGATCTGCGCGGCATGGGTGAGCAACTCTGCCCCCGCGCGGTAATAGAGCGGCACGCTGGACGGCGCCGGGACGCCCAACGCTGCAAGCTCTGCGATATGGTGCGCAACGGCGGCCTCGTCCCGCCCGGTCCAGCCGGCGATCACCAACTCGCGCACGGCTATCACCTGCCCTGTGTCGAATCGCAACTTGGTCATTACAGATTCCTCGGCAGCCAGAGTGCCAGGTCCGGCACGGCAATCAGCAAGAACGCCATGAGCAGCATCAGGAACGCATAAGGGATCGCGCCGACCATGACCTCGGACATCTGCCCACCGCGTCGCGCGCCCTGCACCACATAAAGGTTCAACCCCACCGGTGGCGTGATCAGCGCCATTTCCACCAGCACGATCATCAGAATCCCGAACCAGATCGGATCATAACCGAGCCCCACCACGATCGGGACCATGATGGGAATGGTGATCACCATCAGCGACAGCGTCTCGATGAAAAAGCCCAGCACGATGTAGATGAGAACGATCACCATCAGCGTCATGAATGGGGTGAAGCCCAGCCCCTCCATGAAGGCGCGTAATTCGCGGCCCAATCCGGCGCTGGAGAGCGTGAAGTTCAGGAACGCCGCGCCCAGCACCACCAGCATTATCATCGCCGTGATCCGCATCGTGCCGTAGAGCGAGAGCTTGAGCATCTCCCAGTTTACTCCGCCGGACACGGCTGCGATGATGAAGGCCATGCCGACTCCGACGGCGGCAGCCTCGGTAGGCGTTGCCCAGCCTTGGTAGATCGAGCCGACAATAGCCGCGAATAGCAGAAGGATCGGGATCAGATGGATCAGGACGGCCACCATCTCGCGGAACGGGTAGCGGCGCCGCTCGCCGCCGAGTTCCGGACGGATCAGGCAGATGAGAGCAGTCAGCATACTGAAACCTAAGGCCAGCATCAGGCCGGGGATCAGCCCCGCGAGGAAAAGTTGCGGGATCGAGCTTTCGGTCAAGAACCCGTAGACGATAAGGTTGATCGAGGGAGGGATCATGATCCCCAGAGTGCCGCCGGCAGCAATCGCCCCTGAGAACAGGCGCGGATCATAGCCGAGGCGCTCGGCCTGCGGCATGGCGACGGTCGCCACGGTCGCAGCGGTTGCCACTGACGAGCCCGAGGTGGCCGAGAAGAGCGTCGCCGTGCCGATATTGGCGTGGATCAGCCCGCCGGGCAGCCAGCTGAGCCAGCGATCGAGCGCGGCATAGGTCTTGGCCGCCACTCCGCCGCGCACCAGCACTTCGCCCAAAAGGACGAAGAAGGGAATGGCGATCAGCGTCGATGAGTTCGACGAGGACCAGACGAACTGCCCGAGGCCTCGGATCAGCGGGAAGGGGGTGAAGAACTGGTCGATCCCGAAGCCGAGCAGGAACAGCACGATGCCGACCGGAATCGTCAGCGCCATCAGCCCCAGCAGGCCGCCGAAGACATATAGGATCATTTCGCCTGCTCCAGTTCCTCGGCCACTTCATTTCCCGGCCCGATCCGCTCCCGCAGTTCGCGCGTGCGGCCCTGAAAGACCAGCACCAGCGCAAGCAAGGTCACAGCGCAGCACATGAGCGCAAACCAGAGCCAGCCTGCGAACCATAGGCTTTGCGGGATCCAGAGGGGTGTTTCCAGCACTGTGTTCGCGCGCGAGCTATTGGTGATCGAGCGCGACAGCACCGGCCAGGCGCGGAAGGCGATGATCACGACCGTGGCCGACATCACCAGCATCGCAAGCAGATCCAGAAACACCTGCGCCGGTGGGGCAAACCGCGCGCGCAACACCTCGATGCGCACATGCGAGAGTTCCATCAGCGCAAAGCCCATGCCCCAGGCTGTCGTGACCGCCATCACATAGCCCGAAATCTCGGTCGTGCCGCCCAGCGATGAGCCGAGCCGCCGCAGCGTGATCTCGAGCAGCACATAGCCAACGCAAACCAGTAGCCCCAGCCCCACCACCAGCGCGATCGTGCGGTTGATGCTGCGCAGGAGATTAAAGATGCGCATGACCATGTGCTGTTCCCTTATCGTCCGTGGCCCGCCGTCAGTCCAGATCGACCGTGACCCCCACGACGCTGCCGACTTCCTCGTTCCAGCGCGTCGCCCAGTCATGCCCTGCGCGCGCTGCCCAGTCGGGCAGCACTTCGGTGATCAGGATCTCGCTGGCGGTCGCGAAATCTTCCTCGCTCGCCTCGACCAGCGTCATCGAGCGCGCTTCGCCATAGGGGCACTCTGCGTTCCCGGTCAGGCAGGCCACGTCATTGACCAGCGCATCCTGCGCCACGGCCCAGGCGGGATCCTCGAATTCGGTCTTGACGGTGGTCTCGATCACCTCCTGCAACTCGGGCGAGAGGCTGTTCCAGCGATCGAGATTGATCGCCGTGACCACCGGGTCCCAGCCGCCCAGCGGCAGCGTCACCAGATGGGTCGAAACCTCCCACCACCCTGCGTTGTAGCCAGATCCCGCGCCGGTCACGGCACAATCAATCGCGCCACGCTGCAGCGCACCGGGCACTTCACCGAAATCGACGTTCACCCCTTCAGCCCCCAGCGCTTCGAGAAGCTTCGCCGTCATCCGCCCCGATCCGCGCACTTTCAGCCCGCGCATGTCCTCTAGACCGGCCACTTCGGCATTGCAGAAGACGATCTGCGGCGGGTAGGGAGCGATCGCCAGCACATGGGAATTGAACCGGTTGCGGAAGATATCCTCGACCATCGGGCGGGCCGCATCGCTTTTCGCGCGCGCCGTGTCGGCATCGAGCGCGATGAGCGGGACATCGAGTCCCTCAAGCTCGGGCGCATCGGCGACCGCGTAATCGCCCACGGTCATTGCCACATCATAGACCCCGTCGGCAAGCAGGTTGAACACATCGCCCACACCGAGGCCCATCTCGTTATGGGTGGTCAGCGCCACCTCCAGTGCCCCGCCCGAGGCTTCGGGCAGTATCTCGTTCCAGAAGGGCGCCTCGAACTCGCGGTGCAAGGGCAGGTTCGACCAGCTTCCAACGACCGAAAGCAACTCGGCCTGCGCGGGCAGAGCGAGCGCGCTGGTCATCAGGAGGGATGCGGCAAATTTCAGTTTCATGTTTCTCTCCACTGTTGGTTAGGGTTTCTCAGTCCGCCCAGATGGGCAACTCGGCATGTTCATCGATATCGCTGATCAGCATATGGCCGGGGGCATGCGTGATCACGAGCGGGATCCCCGCCTCCAGCAGCGCATTCTGCGAGGTCACCCCGCAGGCCCAGAACACAGGCACCTCGCCCGGCCGTAGCGCGACGGCGTCCCCCCAGTCCGGCTGATCGAGCGACCCGATGCCGATCGCGGCCGGGTCGCCCACATGCACCGGCGCCCCATGCGCGAGCGGATAGCGCGCGCTGATCTCGACCGCGCGCGGGATGTCGCCGCCCGAGAGCGGGCGCATCGAGACGACCATCTCACCCGAGAAGAGGCCCCCCGGCTGCAGGCGCAGATTGGTGCGATACATCGGCACGGTCACGTCCTGCTCGACATGGCGCATCGGCAGCCCCGCTGCCATCAGCGCGCGCTCGAAAGTGAAGGAGCACCCCAGCGCCACTGTCACCATATCCTCGCTCCAATAGGCGCAGATATCGGTGACGCTCTCGGAAAAGCGCCCTGTGCGATAGAGGTTATAGCGCGGCAGATCCGTGCGGATGTCGATATCCGGGCCCAAGGTGCGCAGCATCGGATCGCCGGTCTCGGCCACACCGACGATCGGGCAGGGCTTGGGGTTGCGCAGGCAGAAGCGCAGGAAATCGAGCGCATAGGCCTGCGGGAGGATCGCGATATTGCATTGCAGACGGCCCTGCGCGAGCCCGGCCGTGTGGCCCGTGAACGCACCTGCGCGTATTGCAGCGCGCAGATCGGTCGCTGTTCGGAAGCCGGCAAGATCATGCTGTGTCATCGGCGTCTTTCGCAAACGGACATGACGATGACTGTCATGCTCTGCGTATCCACCGATAAATGCAAATCTTTATTCATGATCGTTAGTGATCAACTCTGCCGATCATGCAGTCGCCAGTGCCACCTCCGCGGCCAGATGGGCGCAGCGTTCCGCAAGCGCATTGCGCGGCTCTGCGAGCCACGATGCCGTGAAATCCAGCGGTGCGGGCGCCCAGCCGGGGTCGAACTCTTCGAGAGTCCGCGCGGCAACTCGGTCCTGCGCAAGCGCCACCGGGATCAGCCCCACGCCAATTCCGGCCGCGATCATCTGGATACTGGCCGAGAGCGAGGCGCAGGAATAGACACGCACGCCTGGCCCGTGCCGCCTGCCGAGTTCCGCCACGACTTCCCGGTAGGGCCGGGTGTTGCGCGCATAGCTGATGACTGGAACGCGCAGAAAATCAGGCGCGGGCCCACCAGGCGCGCGATACCAGCGCAGTTCGAAACTGGGCAGCGCCAGATTGTCGACATTGAACGCCGAGACCGGGCCCATCAGGAAGGCCAGATCGAGTTGTCGCGCCATAAGCGCCTCGCGCAGGTTGACAGAGATATCGACCGTCAGGTCCAGATCCAGCCGTGGGTAGGTGTGACTCATCTGCTCGAGGAACCGCGGCAACCAGGTCTCGGCCACAGTCTCTGACGCGCCCAGCCGGAAGAGCCCTTCCCAACCGGTCGGGCTGCCAACACGGGCGCGGATCTCCTCCTGCACGAAGACGATCTGCTCGGCATAGCCGCGCAGCAAGTCTCCCTCGCGCGTGAGCGCCATTCCCCGATGGGTGCGCTCAAAGAGGCGCACCTGAAGGGCATCTTCCAATGCATGCAGCCGTGCGGTGACCGCGGGCTGCGAGACATGCATTTGCGCCGAGGCCCGGCGCACCCCGCCCAGCCGCGCCACCCACAGAAAGGTTTTCAACTGCTCGAGTGTCATGACCCCATCCCTTGTGCCTCGGTCAAGGTTACAGGGCACGGTCGGGCTTGCATACCGGGGCCGGAAAGCCGCACCCGCCCGGCGTGCAGGGTATGCGGGCGGGCGCTCCCTACCCTGCCACCAGTGCCTCTGAATCGAACATGGGAAATGTCACCCCCAGGGCCCAGGCCAGCACAAGGCCGAGGCCGAGGCCCGCTGCGGCCGGAAGGCCAGTGTGCCGCCCCACCCAGCCCGCCATCATCCCGAACAGCAGGAAGAACAGCACGATCACCGGCAGGATGATGACCAGAAAAAACAACCGTTCGAAATTCAGCGCCACAGCCAGCATGAGCGAGCCAAGAAACGCGCCGCGCGCCAGCATCACCCGCAAGACCCGATCCGCCCCCCCGCCGGTAAGGATGGCGTCCCCCAGCATGAAGGGGATCGCGCCAAGTGCGAGCCCTGCGATCACCGCGACCCGCCCCGGGTGTGCGGAAAAATTGGCCACATATCGATCCAGCACACCCCCGAGCACAAGGATCCCGAACACTCCCACGCTTGCGGCGATCCACCAGATGCGGGCTGGGAACTGACCCTCCAGCCGCCCCCACCAACCCAGAAGTATTAGCGTCAGCGCACCGTATAGCCCTAGATGAAGCGCCAAATAATCGGCAACCAGAACCGGCAGGATCTGCAGCTCAAACGGCCACAGCAAGAGCGGCACCGCACCGGCCGGACCGAGCGCCGCCACCAGAAAGCGGCCGCGCGACAGCGGCTCGAGCCGGACACCCCCGGCCGGCAGCGACCGCGCCAGCGGCCAGGCCAATGCCACTGTCGCTGCGAACAAGAGCACGATCCACCCGCCGCGCAGCGCGATTGGATTCTCGCTGTCACGCCCGAAACTCGCGTCGAGCCAGTCACGCGCCTCGCGCAGCGCAGTGCCGGAGTAGAGCACGCCCACATGCTCGACCATCGGCGCGATCACCGCGCGCCGCGCCTGTCCCTGCCCGGGCGTGCCGATCGTCTCGAAGGCCTCGGCGTTGGGGTCGATCTGACGTGCCGCGCGCAAGGCCTCTTCGGCAAGTCGCGCCTCCCAGGCACCGGCGATGACCAGCAGGTTCTCAGGAGCCTCCGCCGTCACCGAGCCCGAGAACATCGAGACAGCCACCACTGCATCGCCAGGCGGCTCGGCCAGTGCCTGACGCACGACCACATCCGAGGCCATCGAATGCCCCAGATAGGCCAGCCTGCCATCCGCCCGCGGATGCGCCAATGCGGCCCGCGCCACGCGCGCGGTCTCGTCCATAAGTAGCCGGGTCGTCCCGCCCGGATCCGTGACATCGCCCGACATCGCCCTGGGGTTGCGGCCATGTCCTTCGAAATCGAAACTGGCGACCACATAGCCCGCCTGCGCGAGCGTCAGCGCGAAGGACTCCATCAACTGGCGCGAGCCCGCGAAACCATGCGCGATCACCACCACGGGCGCCGGCCCCGCATCCGGTGCGACGAAAAGCGTGGCAGGCGTTCCCCCGGGCACAGCGAGCGGGCTGATCTCCAGCCCGCGCCGATCGCTTTCAAGCTGCCAGATCGCCAAAGCCATCACTGCCGCGGCCAAAAGCCCGAAGATCACACGCACGGTGCCCCCGTCTCTGCACGCCAATCCCATGCTGCAAGTCGCGCAGCAGACATCGCCAGGTCTTCGGAAATCATCTAATCTGCACCATCAACTCACCCCGCCTATATGACTGCCTGTCCGAAGGGTCTTAAGGCGACGGGCACCGCCTTCAACACCGGGGCGCATCGTTGCGCAATCAGAACGCATGACCCCGTCACCGGGCGCCGCGCAAACCCATACCAAGCTGCCAATCTCGGTGCATGGAGCGGGCAGCGGGAATCGAACCCGCACCAAGAGCTTGGAAGGCTCGTGTGATACCATTTCACCATGCCCGCGCTGCACTTGGGGTAACGTAACGCCGGCAGGCGGTCAAGTCGGATACCGGCGATCAGCCAGCCAACTCGGATCGGCGCGGGAGCCAGATCGCGCACAGCCCCAGAAGTGGCAGGAAGGCGCAGAGCTGGTAGACCCAGACGATGCCGCGGAGATCCGCCAGCGCCCCCAGCACCGCCGCCGCGATCCCGCCCATCCCGAAGGCAAAACCGAAGAAGATCCCCGCGACAAGCCCCACACGCCCCGGCAGCAGAGCCTGCGCATAGACCACGATCGCCGGAAAGGCCGAGGCGATGATCAGCCCGATCACGACCGACAGGATCCCCGTCGCCGCCAACCCCACATGTGGCAGCATCAGCGTGAAAGGCAGAACACCAAGGATCGAGGCCCAGATCACCACAGTTGGCCCAAAGCGATCGCCGATCAGCCCGCCCAGCATCACCCCCACGGCGGACGCGCCCAGAAACAGGAACAGCATCTGCTGGGCCGAGACGACCGAGAGATCGAAGCGCTCAATCAGGAAGAAAGTGTAGTAACTCGCGATGCTGGCTGTGTAGGCGTTCTTGCTGAATGTGAGCGTTGCAAGCAAGACGATGGCCCAGACCACGCGACTGCGCGAAAGCCCCGTGGCGGTCACAACGCGAGGCCACGACGCGCTGGCGCGCGCCAGCGCGCCATACCACGCGCCGACACGGTTCAGGATCAGCATGCCGATCAGCGCCATGACGGCAAACCACGCAACGCTGGGGCGCCCGAGAGGGACAACAATGAATGCTGCAAGCAAGGGGCCAAGCGCCGTGCCGAAATTGCCGCCCACCTGAAAGAAGGATTGCGCGGTGCCGAACTTGCCGCCCGAGGCGAGACGGGCGACTCGGCTCGCCTCGGGGTGGAAAATGGCCGAGCCGAAGCCGATCAGCATCGCCCCGATCAACAGCCCTCCGAAGCTTGTGGCATAGGCCAGCAGACTCACCCCCGCCAGCGTCGATCCCATACCCAGCGGCAGCGATTGCGGCATTGGCCGACGATCGGTCACAAGCCCGACCAGCGGCTGCAACAGCGATGCGGTCACCTGGAACGCGAATGTCATCAGCCCGATTTGCCAGAAATCGAGGCTGAACTCCTGAGCGAGCAGCGGATAGATTGCCGCCAGCAGCGATTGCATCACGTCATTGATCATGTGGCACAGGCTGACGCCCACAAGCACCCACCAGCTTGTGCGCGCGACATTGGCATCGAGGCTGAGGCTCATGTTTTTCCTTCACATGTTCAACAGGTGGAGGATTAGCGGGATCGACGCGCCGTTGCAAGGGATGCGTCGCTAGAGAAGCGGGCTTGCCAGCGCGACCGTATTGTTGCGCAACCGCCGGACCAGCGACCAGCGCGAGACTTGCTCGGGGCAGACCAACTGGCCGCGCTCCATGTAGCTTTGCTGGCGCGCGTCGAGTTCCGCCGTGAACTCCGCGCATTCGAAGAGAAGCGAATTCTCGTAGTTCAGATCGAAGCTGCGCTGATCGAGATTGGCCGTGCCGATCATGCCGAAATACCCGTCGACCGTGATGATCTTGGAATGGATCAGCCCGGGTTCGAACAAGTAGATCCGCACCCCGGCCCGCAACAGATCGGGAAACAGGCTTTCGCTCGCCAGCCCGACTATGCGGCTGTCATTGCGCGCAGGCAGGATCAGCGTCACCGACACTTCGCGCTCGGCCGCCGAACAGATCGCCGTCAGCAGCGCGTGATCGGGGACAAAATAGGGCGTCGTCAGCACGATCCGCTCCGTGGCTGCGTAAATCATCGCCCGCAGCGCGTCCGAGGGCGTGGTGAAAACGTCATCCGGCCCCGAGGCGATCACCTGCGCGATCACCGGCCCGGCAGCGCGCTGCGGGATATCCTCGGACAGAAGCGTGCTCAGATCCTCAGAATGATGGGTCATCCAGTCATGCAGGAACACGGCCTGCTGCTGACGCACCACCGGCCCCTCGAGCCGGACGAGAATGTCCACCCAAGGCCCGAAGCGGGCCTTGATCAAAAAACGCGCATCGGCGCAGTTCCGACTTCCCACCCAGGAGAGGCGGTTGTCCACCACCACGATCTTGCGGTGATTGCGCAAATCGAGGCGCTGGACCAGAAAACTGACGAATGGATTGCCTACGGGGGCCGCACGCTCAAGCGCGACGCCTGCGCCCTCCATCTGCCGCCACAAGCTCGATCGGATCATGTGCCGCGCGCCATGATCATCGACCAGCACCCGGCAGGCCACGCCACGCCGCGCGGCGCGGCACAGGGCTTCGGCCATCTGCTTGCCCGTATCGTCGGGCAGCCAGATGTAGAACAGCACATGGACAGTCGCGCGCGCGGCCTCGATCGCGTCGAACATGTCGCGCATCATCTCATCGCCCTCAGGCAGGAGCGTGAGCCTGTTGCCACCGACCGCGCGAAACTGGCTGGTCGCGTAACCGGCGGCGAAGGCCGGGCGCGTCGCGCCGGCAAGGCTCGCGGCCGCAACCGGGCGCGTGGATTGCGCCGCAAGCAACTGATTGCGGACCTCGCGGATGCGGGCACGATTGGCCCGGGCCAGCCGGATCTCGCCAAAGAAGAAATAGGCCGCGATTCCGACACCTGGCAGTGCCGAGATCACCGCCACCCAGGCAAGCCGCGCTGCTGGTGTCAGCCCTGTGCGCAGAAGCGCGCGGACAATGAAGGTCACCTGCAGCAGCACCACGATGACCACAGTGACCCCTGCCATGACCCCCCACAATCCTTGATGATCGCGCCACAATCTCATGTTGCAGGCCGGATGTCACGCAGGCCATGAAGCGCGGGGCTTGAAGACAGGCGCGAGACCCTATCTAACGGCGCGACGAGGAATAATCCGCAGGTCTGCGCGCATGATGCTCACCCCCCCTGTCTTTGATCGCTATGTCGCACCGGCAAGATTGCGCCCACAGCTCTGGCGTATGATCCTGGGGATCGGGGTGCTGCTGGCGATCTACGTCGCGTGGATGGGGCTGATGGCCGGGCTGATCTGGGCGGCGCAACGCCCGGTCGATCCCGAGCCAATCCTTGCGGCCCTGGGAACAGGGCGGAGCCCCGTTTCAATGGTGCTGCTGCTCTTCAGTTTCGTGGGCATGGCACTCGGCACCTTTGCGGCTGTGCGCTGGGTGCACCACCGCCCTGCCGCGACGCTCTTCGGCCCTTGGTCATTGCTGTGGCGCGATTTCACTGTTGGCGCAGGGATCTTCCTTGTCTTCGCTCTGCCAGGCGCCTTCTGGATGCTTGGCACGCTCGATCTCGATGCAGGCGTGCCCTGGACCATCTGGCTCGCGTTCCTGCCGCTCGCGCTGATCGGCCTTCTGATCCAGACCGGCGCCGAGGAACTGGTCTTTCGTGGCTATCTGCAACAGCAACTCGCCGCGCGCTTTGCCTCGCGCTGGGCCTGGATGGTGCTGCCCTCCGTGATCTTCGGGCTTGTGCATTACGCGCCCGACGAGATGGGCCGGTCGGCGTGGCTGATCGTCTTCGTGACCGGGTTCTTCGGGCTTCTGATGGCGGATCTGACAGCGCGCAGCGGTGCGCTCGGGATGGCATGGGGGCTGCATTTCGCCAATAACGCGCTGGCGATCCTTGTCTTCACCACGGGCGAGGCGCTGGATGGCCTTGCGCTTTACCGGCTGCCTTTCTCGATGACGGATACCGACGAGATACTGCCGCTGATCGCAGTGGATCTCGCCGGCATGCTGCTTGTCTGGGCCGTGTGCCGCTGGAGCTTACGCGGACGCTGATTGCATTTCCAGCCTCGGGGGATTATCCCTCGGCCATTATCTCAGGATCTGTCCGATGAACTGGATCACCAACTACGTCCGCCCCACGATCAACTCGCTCTTCTCGCGCCGCGAGATGCCCGAGAACCTGTGGGAAAAATGCCCCGAATGCGGCACGATGCTGTTTCACCGGGAACTGGCGCAGAACCAGCGCGTGTGCACCGATTGCGGGCACCACATGTCCATCTCGCCCCGCGAGCGGTTTGCGAGCTTCTTCGACGGTGGGCTCTATCGCGAGATTGCCGTGCCGCAGCCTCTTGCCGACCCGATGCACTTTCGGGACCAGAAGAAATACCCCGATCGCATGCGCGCCGCTCAGAAGGCAACGGGCGAGAAAGAGGCCATGCTCGTTGCGGAAGGTGAGGTCTATCGCACGCGCCTTGTAGCGGCTGCGCAGGATTTCGGCTTCATGGGCGGGTCGATGGGCATGTATGTGGGCAATGCCATCATCGCAGCGTGCGAGCATGCCATCGCGCGAAACCTTCCTCTGGTACTTTTCTCGGCCGCAGGCGGTGCGCGCATGCAGGAAGGCATCCTCTCGCTGATGCAGATGCCGCGCAGCACTGTCGCGATCGACATGCTGCGCGACGCGGGCCTGCCCTATATCGTCGTGCTGACACATCCCACGACCGGGGGTGTGACGGCAAGCTACGCGATGCTCGGCGATGTCCAGATCGCAGAGCCCGGCGCCCTGATCTGCTTTGCCGGACCGCGCGTGATCGAGCAGACGATACGCGAGAAACTGCCCGAGGGTTTCCAGCGTGCCGAATATCTGCTCGAGCACGGGATGCTAGACCGCGTGACCCCGCGCCCGCATCTGCGCGCCGAGATCGCGACGATCCTGCGCCTGCTGACGGGTCAGGGGCCTGTCGTGCATGGCGATCTGCCCCGGCCCGACCCGACTGCCGCGATCGAAGCGGCGGCAGCATCGATCGCCGATCAGAAATCCGAAGCGCGATGACCGGTCCCGTGGCTGCGTCCGACGCGCTGCTTGCGCGGATGATGACGCTGCACCCCAAGATCATCGACCTGACCCTCGATCGTGTCTGGCGCCTGCTCGAGGCGCTCGACCATCCGGAGCGCGCGCTGCCGCCCGTGATCCACATTGCCGGCACCAATGGCAAGGGCAGCACGCTTGCGATGATCCGCGCGGGGCTCGAGACGGAAGGGGCGCGCGTGCATGCCTACACGTCGCCGCATCTGGTGCGGTTTCACGAACGCATTCGGGTCGCAGGCGCCTTGATTCCAGAGGCGCAACTGGCCGCGCTGCTGGACGAATGCCTGCGGGCCAATGGCCCTGCGCCGATCACCTATTTCGAAATCACGACCTGCGCTGCACTCCTCGCCTTCGCGCGGCAACCGGCCGATGTCACTTTGCTCGAGGTGGGGCTTGGCGGGCGGCTCGATGCGACGAATGTCATCGCGCGCCCCGCCCTGTGCGTGATCACGCCGGTCAGCCTCGATCACCAGCAGTATCTCGGCACCACCATTTCCGCGATCGCGGCCGAGAAAGCGGGCATCCTTAAACCGGGCGTACCCTGCATCGTTTCGGCGCAAATGCCCGCGGCGCGCGAGGTTATCGAGGATCGTGCCGCCGTGCTCAATGCGCCTTTGCTGATCGAGGGGCAGGGCTGGCAAGCCCGGATCGAGGCCGGTCGGCTCATCTTTGAAGATGGCGACGGCCTTCTTGATCTACCTCCGCCCAATCTGCCCGGACCGCATCAGGTCCAGAATGCGGGCGCCGCACTCGCGGCCCTGCGCGCGCTTGGCCACTGCGGCGCGCCCGAGGCTGTCGTGACCCGGGCCGAGTGGCTTGCGCGGATGCAACGCCTCCGCACCGGGCCGCTGTGCGAGACGCTGGGCGGCGCGCCGCTCTGGCTCGACGGGGGGCACAACCCGGCGGCTGGGCAGGCCATTGGAGACACTCTCAAGGCGCTGGCGATCGCCCGTGTCCACCTGATCTGCGGGATGCTCTCGACCAAGGATGTCGCAGGCTTCCTTGCGCCCCTCGCGCCGTTCGCGGCCTCTTTCCAGGCGGTCGGGATCCCGGGCGAAGCTGCCGCCCTGCCGGCGGGCGATATCGCGGCCCACGCCCGATCCTTGGGCATGGTAGCGCAAGCCAGCCTCTCGCTGGACGCGGCGGTCGCGCAGGTTGCGCGCGATGACCCGGGCGCCCATGTGCTCATTTGCGGGTCGCTCTATCTTGCGGGGCAGGTCCTGCGGGACCACCGCTGAGCCTGACACAGCGCGCGAAAAAGGGGGCGCGAGGCCCCAGCCCCTGACGGTAAATGTTGAAAACTTCCTTCGGTTGGCCGCAAAGCGGCCAACCTTTTCTTTACTGGGCTCTGCTTGACCAAAATCCGAATGGAGGTGTCAGGTGGAGTGTGTCTCGAAAATATCTTCGACAGATGTTGCCGGGCTGGAACGGTGGTTTCTGTATCCGTTCGACGGCACGGACGTCAACTTCTGCCGGAACCCGACCTGTGCGTCCTACGGGGTAATCCCAGATCCCTATTTGCGCCCCAAGGGATCACCACCAGCGCCTCCCGGCGCCCTGTGCAGCTTAGTCAGCGGAGGCAGGCACAGAGAAGTTCCTCAAGTGCCCAAACTGCTCCACCACCTCGCGGCTGAAGAACAACCGCGCAATAGTGGAAGAATACCACCGCCTGGAGCGTTTGCAAGATTGCGACCAGAGCCGGCCCGCATGCCGAACGGCTGGATGCTTCGCGAAGGGATTTCCGCCGGCGCAGAATCCCGGGTTCTACTGGAAGTTCGGCAAGACCGCCGCCGGCGATCCCCGGTGGCGTTGCCGATTGTGCCTGAAGACCTTCTCGGAGGGAAAGCCGGCGCGGCGCCATAAGCGGAGCGACAAGAACCGCCTGATTTTCCAGATGCTCTGCAACGACCTCTCGCTGAGGAAGATTTCGAAGCTTACCGAGACCTCCTATCGCGACCTCTACGGCAAGATCGACTTCTTCTACGATCAGGTGCGCGTCTTCACCGCTCAACGGCAGGACTTTTCTCGCGTGGATTATCGCGAGGTCGGCTCACGTTTCGCTACGGACTCCCAGACGCTCACGATCAATTTGCCGACGAGGCGCAAGCGGGCACCGGTGATGGTCCAGCACCTCTGCACCGCGCACGCGCGTAGCGGGTTCATCATGGAGGCCTCGCTACAGTTCGACCCCGCACTGACGATGGAACAGGCGCAGAAGCAAGCCGAGGAGGCCGACGAGGAGGAGGTCTCCATCGCCTTCCGGCGCCACGCCCGGGTCTGGACCAAGGACGAGTTCGACGAGCACCTAGCCAAGCTGCTGAAGCAGAAACGCATCGACAAGGCGGAGCTATACCAGCTCCCACACGATGGGGCGTTGGTGCGCTACGACATCCTCCAGTTCGCGCACGCTATGCGCCTGCGCGATCACCTCGCCGGGAGCGATGCCCCACTCGTGTTCGTGATGGACGACGACAAGGGTCTCCGCCAGGCGTTCAGTTCAGTCTTCGCCACCGAGGTGAAGTCTGGGCGCGCAGACCTGGCGATCGTCAGTTTCGACAAGGGGATGACGAACGACCATCGCAACCAAGTGGTAGCGGTAGGTCAGAGCGACCTGTCTGCCTCGACAGGACTTAGCCTCGCCAATATCCGCGCCCTTACGGACCAAGACTATGCGAACCTTGTCGATCAGGAAGTGGCGGCGCGTATAGCCGGCCTCGACCTTCGCGCGGGCTTCCAATACCCGTTTCCCAGAAAATCGGAACCGAACCGCTGTGTTTGGCTTCTCACCGACAGCCCCGACTACGACGATCGGCAGAGGGCGCGACTGCTGCGGCTGGCTACGCTGCGGAGCGTCGATTCATATTTCCACAAGTTCCGGAGCAATGTTCGCTTCGCCTCACGTCCCTCGATCTCGAGCGGGAGCGTGAAGCAGACTTGGGATCGGCAGTATCTCTACAAGCCAAGTCTGATGGCCAAGCTCGTGGAGATCTACCGCTTATATCACAACTGGTGTGAGCTTGGCGCGGACAAGAAGACTCCGGCGATGCGGCTGGGACTGGCCCGCGGGCGGATCTACGAGCGAGACTTCTTGTGAAAGAGCGCCGGCGGTGGCCGCCGGCGCATTTCAACATTTACCGTAAGGGGCTGGCGCGAGGCCCCCTTTGTCATATTCCCGAACGCGTCAGCGCAGTGATCAGTCGTCGCTGAACTGCGCAAGATAGGCATAGAGATCTTCGGCCGAGCCGCGCAGACGGTGGTTCATGTTGCCACGCGCACGCGAGTCATTCGTCACTTCGCGCAGGAAGCCGCTGGGGTCGTTGACATAGGCCACGAAATTCTCTTCGTCCCAGACGACCCCATGCTCCGCACCCGCAGCCACGATCGCTGTGGAAAAGCGCTCATAGCCCTCGTAGGCCCCGGCCTGACGCCCGACAACGCCCCAGAGATTGGGCCCGGTCGGCGCGAGGCGATGAATGGTCTCGCCATCGGGAGATTCGATCCCGTGGCAGCTTTGGCACTGACGGAAATTCTGTTCCCCTGCAGCGGCATCGCCGGTCGGCTCCGCATGCGCTACAAACGGGGTGAACAGGACTGCCGCCAATGCCACAGTTTTGAATTTAGACATCGGATTCTCCTTTGTTCGCGATGGCTGCCATCAAGTTGTCTACGCACTCCACCATCCCATCGCAATGGTAGTAAGGTATCGTCTGCGTGCGCTCATGCAAGTGTGCATTGCGTCTCGGGCCAACGCAGAGCCATGCCGGGACACGTGAAAAGCCCGCGCCGGCAAGCCGGCGCGGGCAGATGACCTAGGCATCGCGCGCCGCGTCAAGGCAGCGCCGGGATCTCCACGCGGGGCATCTCACCCGTGAGTGCGTGCATGAAGGCCACAAGCTGGTCCAGTTCCTCTTCGGTGAAGTCCTGCCCCAGCATCTGCTGGCCCATCAACTGCACGGCCCCGTGCAGATCGGCCACCGAACCGTTGTTGAAATAGGGATATGTCACGGCCACATTCCGCAGCGTCGGTGTCCGGAAGGCGAACATGTCGGCCTCGTCCCCGGTCACCACGAAGCGCCCCTCATCCGTGGAGCCCGGCAACTCGAAACGGTGGAAATTGCTGTCGGTCAGCGCCGGGCCACTGTGGCAGGCCACGCACCCGGCATCGACGAAGAGCTTCATCCCTTCGACCTGTTTCTCGGACATCGCCCGCGCATCGCCGCGAAGGAACCGGTCGAGCGGCGAGTTCGGCGTGTTCAGCGTGCGCTCGAATGTCGCAATCGCAAGCGCCACGTTTTCCTGGTTGATCGGGTCAGGATCCTCGGGAAAGGCCGCGCCGAAATGCTCGTGATAGATCTCGAACTCCTTGAGCCGCTCGATTGCTTCAGCCAGCGTCATCGCCATCTCGACATCGGCTTGGATGGGGCCGAGGGCCTGGCCTTCCAGATCCGGCTCGCGCCCGTCCCAGAACTGCGATTCCAGAAAGCCCGAGTTGAGGACCGTCGGCGTGTTACGCTCGCCCACCTGTCCGCCATGGCCCACAGCGCGCGGGATGCGGTCGGCCCAGCCCAGCGCAGGGTTATGGCAGGTCGCGCAGGAGATCACCCCCGAGGCCGAAATCCGCGGCTCGAAAAACAGCATCTTGCCAAGTTCGATCTTCTCGGGCGTCATCGTGTTGTCAGCTGGTATCGGCGGCAGATGCGGCAGCGGCTCGAAGAAATCCATGTACTCCGCGATCGTGTCGGCGGGCGCGGCCGTGGCGCCGAGGATCAGCGCGAGCGCGCTTGCGCCGAGACGGCGCGAGAGGATGGGGGGCATGATGACCTCCTTGTGTTCCGGTTCCATTGTGGACGCCCGTCTTTTCGGATTCGGGTGGCCCAGAGACTCTCCAGATCCTACCCATACCGGCTCACGAGACCTTGATCTGGGTCAAGGCAAGGACAATTTCTTTTCATGTCATGAGGATACAGGTTTCAGGCACCGTCCATGGGCGGCCAGGGTCTTTGCGCTTCCGCAGCGATCCAGGCCGTCACCCAATTCGGCAAGGGCGGGCTTTCAACCGGATCGCCCATCGCCTCGAGCACCTGAAAGGGGGGCACGATCCCCTGCCTGCTGGTGATGGCCGAACGGATCAGGATGTGGTTCGCACACCCGGCCGATGTCCACATGCCCTGTTCTGTGTAGAGGAAGCGGTCATCCCAGCCGATCAACCGGCTGCGCATCTCGAAGCGTTCGAAGGCACGCACGCGGCGGCGGTAGCGCGTGGTATTGCCCGCAACCGTGATGCCCCATCGCCGCTGGCGCAGCACGTCGATCAGCCCGCTGCGCCCAGCCATGGGAATACGCCCGAGATCATAGAGCGTGAGCGTCCGGCCATTGTTCAACTCGATCCAGGGGTCGAGATCCCAGGGCCAGCATCGGTGATGCGACACATGCGTCTCGCACAGCCCTAGCTTAGGCGCTTTGCGGAATTTCAGCATTTCCTTGCCGAACCGGACGAAGGGATACATCAGCGTCGTCCTTGTGACAGGCTGGGCGTCACAGCATCTGCAGCCGCGACAGGATCGCGGCGCCGAAGCGTTCGACGCGGACCGGGTCCATGCCTCGAATGCGGCCGAGCGCTTCGGGCGTGGCCGGGCGGGTCTCGGCAATAGCGCGCAAGGTCGCCGGGGCGAGCGTCAGGAGCTTTTCGGTCCCGTCCGCGCCTTTTTCGAGACCCCGCGCGAGTTCGAAAATTTCGTCATAAAGCGCCCCCTCGGTCCGCCCCGCCAGCTTCCGGCGTTGCGGATGCTGCGGCTCTGGCAGGGCACCATTGATCACCTGCAGGAAG
>SLKB01000013.1 GCA_007134805.1 Paracoccaceae bacterium | reverse complement strand
TAGTAGGCCACAAGCCGCTGATCGCCGGGGCGGTCCTCGCGCGACACGACGACCGCTGCGTTCACACCGGGTTGGGCCTCAAGCACGCTCTCGATCTCGCCCAATTCGACGCGGTAGCCCCGGATCTTCACCTGATGGTCCACACGGCCGAGGAACTCGAGCGCCCCTGCGGCGCTGAGCCGGACCAGATCGCCGGTGCGAAAGAGCCGTCCTGTGGCAAAGGGGACAGTCACGAAGCGCTCGGCCGTCAGGCTATCGCGCCGCCAGTAGCCGCGTGTGACCCCATCGCCTCCGATCAGCAATTCGCCGATCGCGCCAGCGCCGACGCGGCGGAGCAGGTCATCGACGACATGAAACTCTGTGTTACGAATCGTCTCGCCAATCATCGCAATGCCCTCGCCGCTATCGCAGGGCGTGGCCGAAGACCAGATCGTCGTCTCTGTCGGCCCGTACATGTTGAGCACCGGCTGGCCCGTGAGATCCGCGATCTGGCGCGCGAGTGCACCAGGCAGCGCCTCGCCGCCGATCAGGATATGGGGCACATTCGCGAGCGCGGCATGCATGCTGTCCTCCGCAAGCAGCATCCGCGCCATCGAGGGTGTGCATTGCAGATGGGTCACGCCATGGCAGATTATCTGCGCGCGGATTGAGTGATCCTGCGCCGGTGCAGGTGGCCCATTGCTGCGGGTGACCACCTCTGCCAGATGGGTCAGGCTCTGCATGACCTGATCCGGCGCAATGCCATAATCGATCAGGCAGGCGATTTCGGTGACACCGATGGCCTGAAGCTCCGAAACGCGTGCCAGGCAGTCCGCCACGGTCCCGAAGAGCCCTGAATCGTTGAAATACCGCTCGAAGGCATGATCGAGGATGGCCTCGACCTCGTCCTCTTCCAGTGACGAGAGGTCGATCTCCGTGGGCGAGCGTGCCCCCGCCGGGCGTTTGAAAGCCGGAAACGCCCAGGCATAATGTTTCAGCAAGCCTGCTGCAGAGTGCAGATAGGCCTTCATCGGGCCCCGCGCCACCTCGCGCGCATGGGCGCGGTCCGGGGCAGCGAAGCTATGCAGCATGAGCGTGACCTTGAACCGTGCAGGCTCATGTCCGGCGGCGCGCAGCGCGTCGTGATAGAGAGCGATCTTCGAACGCAATTCGGCGATCGACTGACCGAGGAGATGCGTCAGAACATGTGTGCCGAGCCGGCCGGCATCGGCCCAGGTTTCGGGATTGCCAGCGGTTGTGAGCCATAGCTCCAGCTCGTTCGAGACTGGCCGCGGCTGAGTCCTGATCGGGACTGGACCGTCGCCCGCCTCGAAACTCACCTCTTCGCCGCGCCACAGCCGGCGCAGCGTGTCGATCATGTCCTGCAGCGCCGCCCGGTTATGGGGCGGGCGGTTTTCGGGCCGGATCACGAAATCGACCGGATGCCAACCAGATGCGAGGCCAAGCCCTGTGCGGCCATTTGTCAGGTTGTCGATCACGGCCCAATCCTCGGCGATGCGGATCGGGTGATGCAAGGGCGCCACGCAAGATCCGGCGCGCACGGCGATGTTGCGGGTCACGGCCGCGACCGCAGCACCCGTCACGGCTGGGTTGGGGAACGGGCCACCGAAGGCGTGGAAATGCCGCTCCGGTGTCCAGATGGCGCAGAACCCGTTTGCATCCGCGAACCGGGCGCCATCCAGCAGCAACTGGTATTTCCGACTGCCCGGGCCGTCGTCATTGCCCCAATACATCAGCGAGAAATCCATGCCCGATCGCGCCGCGGGCATGACTGTGGCGCTGCGCTGGCGCGCCTCATCATTGTTCAGCACGACCTTGAAGCCGCGCGCGAGCGTCCAGAACAGTTCCAGCACCGAGATGTCAAAGCTGAGCGAGGTCACGGCCAACCAGACGCCGGGCGGGTCATGCGGGATGCAGGCATCCATCCCGGAAAAGAAATTCGCGACATTGCGATGCTCGACCATGACGCCCTTGGGCCGGCCCGTCGATCCCGAGGTATAGATGAGATAGGCAAGGTTTTCTGGTGTCACCGCTGTCGCGAGGTCGGTGTTTGGGGCTTCGGCCAGGCTCGGGTCACAGTCGAGCCGCAAGGTGACGCCAGTATGCGCGGGCAGGAGGTCCGTGAGGCCACTTTGCGTCACCAGGATCTCGGCACCGCTGTCCCTGAGAAAAAAGGCCAGCCGCTCGGCCGGATAGGCAGGGTCGAGCGGGACATAGGCGCCGCCCGCCTTGAGTATGGCCAGCGCGCCGATCACAAGATCCGCGCCGCGCGTCACGCACAGGGCAACTGGGCTGTCCGGTCGGACCCCCAGACCGGACAGAACATGCGCCAGTTGATTGGCGCGGGTGTTGATCTGCGCGTAGGTGTAGGACTGCTCCTCGAAGACGAGCGCGGTCGCCTCCGGGCTGCGCCGGACTTGCGCTTCGAAGGCTTGATGCATGCAGAGGCCGTCATCGCCCGGGGCGTCCGGCACAGGCTCGGGTGTCATGCCGTGCAGCTCTGCCATCAGGCGCGCTGCCTGGGCTTCGGAGAGAAGATGCGGATCGTAGCGCAAGCGTGCAGCGTGCAGATCTAGAATCAGGCTTGCCCCCGGCATCTCAGCCCCGTCGCAGATGGCGATTACCGGTGTCGGAATTGGCGCCAAGCCGGAGTCGCGCGCGATCAGGTCGCGCGCAAAGCCCGGGGCGCGGGCTGCGAGAGCAAGCCGCGCGGCGATCCTGTCGGATGCGTTCGGATCCCCGAGATCTATATGGACCGGGACCCAACCTGACACGAGCCCGCCCGCGGCCTCGGCGGTCGCGGCGATGGCGCGATCCACGAATGCCAGATCGAAGACCCTCTGGCGCGCGCGCGCGCCAATTGCCCGGGCGAAGCGCAGGATCAGTGCCGGAATGGGGAGGTCGCGCAGGTCGATCTCGACCGCCTCGGTCGGATCCCCTGCGCGCGCCCAGTGCAGAGGGCGAAAATGGTGCAAGGCATCGCGCCACTGCACTTCTCCAGGCGCGATTTGCGCTATGGCTGCAGTGATCCGGTCTGACGGGCGGGGCAGGATCTCGCCTTGTGTCAGGTGGTCCTCTGGCGAAAGGGTGCGGCCATTCTGGTCGCGCAGCCCGGTCATCCGCAGCGCGCCCCCTTCGCAGGCCAGCGTGACGCTCTCGCGATCCACAGCCAGGACCATGCTGGCCAGGCCCTTGCCTGGGACGGGCTCTGCCTGCCCGACACAGGCAATCTGGCTGCGCAACGCGATCTTGGGGATGCAGAGCGGGTTCCAGTAGGGGCCATGGTCGAGGGCACGGATCAGCCGGTTGATCTCTGCGATGGGGCGGCCGAGATCCAGAAGCCCGCCATGGGGCGGCCGATCTGTGCGGCGAAAGACGCGGCGTGGCCAGGCTGGAACTGGCTGCCCGGTCGTCTCGTCCGCCTCCAGCAGATCAAGCAGTGCTCCGAAACTCTCGATCCCGGCAGAGAAGCATTTCGCGTTCAGCGTGAGCGCCGTGTCGCGCGCGTCAATGTCGAAGCTGCGCTCGAGCAGGATTGCACCGGTATCCACCTGCGCGGTCATCTTGTGCCATGTGATCGCGTGGCGCTGCCCGCCTTCGATAAGCGCCCAGACCGGCGCATTCAACCCGGCGAAACCTGGCAACGGGCCATCGTGGAAATTGACTGCACCCAAGCGAGGCAGGGCGAGGGTCTCGGGCGCGAGGATGTCGAGCCCTGCGATATTGAGCAGCCAATCGCAGGCAACGCCGTCGAGCCTTCGCGCAAGCCCTTCGCCGGGCGCGACGATCGCAAGGCCCTGCGCGCGCGCCCAGTCCCGCAGGCGGGCGCTGCCGGTGACGACAGCAGAAATGCGGTGCCCCCGCGCGAGCGCCTGGGCGCCGCACTCTGCCAGAAGACTTTCGCTGCCAACCAGAATGAGTGTCAGCTTGTCCATCGTCGCTCTGTCCCTTCGCGCGCCGGTGCCGCGCGCTGCGCCCGCGCGCCTGTCCCGCCCAGTTTGAGAAAGCGCCAGGTCTGCCGCGCGAGATCGCGGAGGAAATGTGGGGTGACCCGATCCTCCTTGCGCTCGATCACCATGCGCGTCCGCCAGATCGTGGCACCTCCAAAATGAGCGAGCGTGACCCAGATCAGATAAAGCGCCCCGCCGCGCTTGTGGAAATACCGCGCCCGCGATTCGAACCAGTAATCGGGCACCCGCCGCCAGCTCTGTGCCCCTGTCGACGCCGAGCCGATATGGGTCACGCGACTTTGCGGCAGGAAGCACCCTGTGAAGCCGGCGGCCCAGATCCGATGACAGAGGTCGGTTTCCTCGAAATATAGAAAGAAGTCTTCATCGAAGAGCCCTGTCCGGTCGAGCGCGTCGTTGCGGAACATGATCGTCGCGCCGGCGCACCAATCGACAGGGCAGCGCGTCTCGGGCATGCCGACAAGAAGCCTGTGACGACGCAGTGCGCGGCTTATCAGACCGGTATTTGCAGCGCCTTCGAATTCTGAGAAAGCTGTCGGAAAGCGGAAGGCCGTCACATGTGGGGCGCCGTCCTCTCCGAACGCGGCACCGCCGACAAAGGCGCAATCCGGCTGGACCAGAAGATGGTCCCGCAAGAGCCGGATCGCCTCCGGCTCGGGGAAGGCATCGGAATTCAGCAGATAGATGAAATCGGGCCGAGCTCCGCCGGGCAGCCCCGCGCGGATACCCAGATTGTTGCCCGCGCCAAACCCACCATTGCGATCCGACGCAAGGACCCGCACGCCCGGCCAATCGGCCGTCGCCTGCACCAGTCGTTCGAAAGAACCGTCCTGGCTGTCATTGTCGACGATCGTGATGGCACCCTCGATCCCTTCCATCGCGGTCCGAGCCGCGCGCGCCGCGCGCAGTGTCATCTCGGCGGTGCGATAGTTGAGGATGACAGTCAGGATACGGGCCGAGGGGGCGGTCATTCGGCGGCCTCCGGTCGGGCAGTGGCGTCAAAAAGCAAGCTACGTATCCGCTCGGCCAGAACGCGGACATTGGGTTCAAGCACCATCGAATCGTGATCCCCCGGCACTTCGATAACGCGAAGATCGGGCGCGAACCTGCCCCATTGATTATCGTCGAAGACGTATTCCCGCGCCGTGCTCACGTAATTTCCGCGCGTGACCTTCCAGTGCAGATCCAGCGGCGGACGGAACAGGACCACATTGCCCTCAAAGGGGCGCAAGCTGTAGCGCGCGGTCGCCTCCAGATAGGCAGCCTGAACAGCTGCATTGTGAAAGGCATCCGGGCTGTCGGGCGGCGGCCCTTCGGCAAG
>SLKB01000246.1 GCA_007134805.1 Paracoccaceae bacterium | reverse complement strand
TGGACTGGACTGTGGTTGCCATGAGCAGGTCCGGTTCATCCGAGGGCCGATTGGGCTCATCAAGTGCAGCAATTACGCGCAGGGGTCGCAAATAATCCGGGCAAGAGACATCAGACTGCAGGCATTTCCTGCCCGCGCCTGCCGGGCGTCGCGCTAGGGATGCAGGATCGAGAACGGACCGCGTGCATCGGGCCTCGCTGCGGCGATGTCGATATCGAGAATCTCGGTACCATATCGGAAACTGACGCGCGCGGGCATGCCGTGGCGGCAGCGCAGCGTGATCTGTTCGAGCGGCGGGTGCGCACCTACGCGTACCGGCAGCTTTACCAGCCCCCCCTTTCGCCATGGCGCCTTGCTATCCATGTCCGGGACAGCCTCGAAACGGAGGGTGACGGGTACGTCAACACCGGCCAGATCCAAGGGGCCGAGGCTCACATGCGCAGGCGTTACGCGTTCGACCACCAGCGCGATCGGCAGGTCCAGTTCCGGTGGTCCCGGAGAGATCCCGCAGGCGATCAACGCGATCTGCGTCGAGCCTGGCGCCACCCCGCCCCTGAATTGAGCGGCAGCAAATGCACCCGAGACCGCCGCGCCGGCCACGACCCCGAGAGCGAAAACTCCCACCACGCTGCGGCGCATCCCTGGCCAGTCACATGCCAGCGAGGGCGGCCACGATCTCATCCGCGATGGCCGTGATCTGCACATCGCTGGTTGCGGCAACCAGCGCATAATCCAGCGCCCCATCACTCCAGTAGCCGACCGTGGTATCCGAAACGCTGGCAAGCCGGAACTTGTATTCGGGTTGCTCGGGCGGATGTGGCGCAACAAACACGGACAGACGGTTGGCGAAGGCGTCCTCGTAGATGAGATAGAGCAGCGGGCCCTCGGCCGTGCCCAGCAGACGCGACCCTATCAGCTCGAGGCCCAGCGCGTCGAGCGTCGGAATACGGACCTCGTGACCAAGCTTCGCCGAGGCCCATTGAACCACTGTCTCGCTCGCCTCTGCGGGAAATTCGACAGGGCGGAACCGGTCTTCGCCGAAAACGCCGTGGGCGCCGATGGCCTCTGCCACATACCCTGGAAGCTGATCTCCGCCCCCTATGAACTGGAACTGGCCATGCGCGAACCATCCTGCGCAGACCAGCACCACCGCTGCAGCCGTCTGGCGCAGCCAGACCGGCATGGCCCAGCGCCGACCCGACAGCCGGTCGGCAAGCTTGCGCTCAAGCGCAGCAGTCCGCAGATCGGCAGCCTGCGGCTCGAGTGTATCGGCGGCGCTGCGGATCAGCTCATTCTGTTCGATAAATGCCTGAACAGCCGCCGCGGCCTCCGGGTCGCGGGCAAGCCGCGCCTCGACCTTTGCGGCTTCATCGGGCGTCAACCGGCCGTCGACATAGGCCAGCAGGTCATGATCATCGGGTTCCGTGATGGTTTGAGTCATGGCCCTCTCCTCAGATCACAAGCCTAAGCTTGGTGACCTTCATCTCGCCCAGGATCTGGCGCAACGCCTGACGACCGCGGCCGAGGCGGGACATGAAGGTGCCAAGCGGGACACCAAGTGTCTTTGCGGCATCCGCATAGCTCATCTCTTCCAGCGCGACGAGCACGATCGGCTGGCGCTGCGCCTCGGGAAGTTGCTGAAGCGCGGCCAGAACCTGTTGGACCTCGATGCGCCGAGTCTGGGCCTCTTCGACAACGGGCTCGGGCAGATCGAGGCGCGCCTCGCGACGGACCTTCTTCTTGCGCACATCGCTGATGAAGGCATTATGCAGGATGCGGAATAGCCACACCCTGAGATCGCCCCCCGGCTGCCATGTATCCGCAGCGGCAATGGCGCGAGTCAGTGCGTCCTGAACCAGATCCTCGGCATCATGCGAATTTCGGGTCAGGACTAGCGCATAGCGCCGCAGCCCCGCGACATGGCCGTGCAACTGGTCCAGCATTTCCTTTCGCGCCATCGCGTCCTCCTTCCGTTTACAGACATACGCGGAAACCACTGGCCTAATCCGCGCCAGAACTCACTTTATCGTGATGCGAGACGGGGATGAGCAGCGCCCATCAGACGTAATGCCTTGAACCACGCAACACCGCAAAGAGCACGGGCAGCGCGGATGATCCTCTTGCCCGGCGCTGCGGCTCTGAGGGAACTCATGTCCGATCATTCAGTCGAAATAATAGATGTCGGGACGATGCGCCCCACCACCCTGCCCGCGGACCGCCCGGGCCCTCTCCGCCGCGCACTGCGGCGCATCTTCGGAACGCGGCCCGGAACAGCGCTGCGCCGCGTGCTTGGCGGCCTCACGGTCGGGCTGATGCTCTGGTATGGCGTCGTTGGCGGTGTGCTCATGCACCGTGTCGATGCGAGCCCCGATTTCGTGCCGCCGAGCCCGATCGAAGGGGGCAGCCATGCGATCAACATGGCCGCGGCACTGGTGACACGCGAAGTCGACACCTATCGCTGGACAGTGAACGATCCGTGGTTCTTTCCGACAGCACTTCTCGACAACATGCCGAACTTCCAGCAGGGCATGATGCGTGCGATCAGCAGATTCTCGATCGAGATGATGGACAGGGTCGGCCGTACCCGCGGCACGTCACAGCTTGACACCGATCTGGAGCGCGCGGTCGGGCTGCTCCAATTTCCGGGCGATGTCTGGGTCCTTGACCTCGAGAAGTCCTGGATGCCGGTCGTTCCGGCCGAAGTCCAGTATCGCGCGGCCGTGCGGGCGCTCAATGCATACAATCAACGGCAGGCCGCAGGAACCGCCGTGTTCGAGCGCCGCGCAGATGTGTTTGCTCTGATGCTTTCCCGGCTCGGTGCCGACCTGAACGCGCGCGCGGCCGTGCTCGACCGGCATGTGCAGACCAGCCGGCAGACTATCGATTTCCAAGCAGACGACATCTTCTATTTCAACAAGGGGATGCTTTATGCCTATTACATGATCCTGCGCGAACTCGGGCGCGATTTCGAGCCCGTGATTGCAGGTGCCGGGACACTTCCTGTATGGCAACAGGCGATGGACAGTTTGCACAAGGCGTCGCAACTGCAGCCACTGGTTGTGCTGAATGCCCCGGGCGATGACAGCCTATTTGCCAATCACCTCTTCATGCAGGGCTTCTACATGAAACGCGCGATCATGCAGCTCGACGAGGTCGTGCGCGTGCTCACGCTGCGGGGATGAGGGCAAGAGGCAAGATTTCTCTGCCGATCGAGGGATGAGAGCCGCGCCTGAGGCGTCTTTGTGGCACAGATGCAGAAGGAGAACCGATATGCTGACAGTGCAAACGCGCCTTCCGGTCACCCGTCCGCGGCCGGCATCCCTGAACCCCTTTGCGAGCGGGCTGTGGCATCGTCTGCGCGCCGCGCACGAGACCTGGCAGAAAGAGCGCGACTTGCGTGCCATCGAAGGCGCGCTCAATGGACTCACGCGCCGGCAACTCGCCATGATCGGCATGAGCCACGAGACGCTTGCAAGCGACCTCTGCTGCCTGATCGACCGGGCGGAAACCGAGCGGCAGATCACTGACGAGATCCTTCGCATCGTCGACGACAAACCGCCGCGCGCTTTTTTCCCACGCCTGGCGGCATGATCGAGTCCCGGGCCGCTGGCACCGATACGCTTGGGACGGGCTTCGCGCTCTTGGCGTATCAGTTTCATCTGCGCCACACAGCGTAGGGCAGCCAGAAGTCGTTCCGGTATGGCCTTTTGCGCAGAGATTACTGACTGGTCGCTTCGGATACGGAAGGCATGCATCGGCTCGCGCCGCAAGCGGAACGAGTCCTGACCAGGGCTTATTTCCCGCGAAGGTAACCGGGACGAGGGGATCGGTTGTCCGCCCCTGCCAGTCGGGGCGGGTCGGCGCCCTAGTCTTGATCAGGCACCAGAAGGTCCTGCCTTGTCACGACAGCACTGTAACTACGCGCGCGGCAGAAAACCCTACGCCCGCACACGCCTCAGGCACGCACGATTGTTCCCCGGGAAACAGGATCGCATGTGCTCTCTTGCGAGGCGAAGGTCTTTCGCCTAAGCGAACCGGCATGACCCAGCATCAGTTCTGCCTCATCATCGATTTCGGCTCTCAGGTGACGCAACTCATCGCGCGGCGCCTGCGCGAGTGCAACGTCTATTGCGAGATCCACCCGTTCCAGAACGTGACCGAGCGCTTCCTGCGCGAGCGGGCGCCGCGCGCGGCGATCCTGTCGGGCGGGCCCAGCTCCGTGCCGGCCCCGGGCAGCCCACGCGCACCGCAGGCCCTGTTCGATATGGGAATTCCGTTGTTCGGGATCTGTTACGGGCAGCAGGTGATGATGGACCAGCTCGGCGGGCGCGTCGAATCCGGCCATCATGCCGAGTTCGGCCGCGCGAGCGTCACCCCAGCCCACGGGCACCGGGGCGACGGTATCTTTGCAGGCCTTTTCACGGCAGGGCGAGAGCAGGTCTGGATGAGCCATGGCGACCGAGTCACCGAACTCGCCCCCGGCTTCGAGGTGATCGGCCAATCCCCCAACGCCCCCTTCGCGATGGTGGCCGATGAGTCGCGGCGCTTCTATGGCGTGCAGTTTCACCCCGAAGTGCATCACACGCCGAACGGGGCCCAGATGCTCGGCAATTTCCTGACGCTCGCGGGCTTCACGGGCGACTGGACGATGGGCGCCTACCGCGCCGAGGCAATCGCCAGGATCCGCGAGCAGGTCGGGGATCGCAAGGTGATCTGCGGTCTTTCAGGCGGAGTGGACAGTTCGGTCGCGGCAGTCCTTTTGCACGAGGCCATTGGCGCACAGCTGACCTGTGTCTTCGTCGATCATGGGCTCTTGCGGCTGAACGAGGCCGAAGAGGTCGTCTCGATGTTCCACGAGACCTACAATATCCCGCTTATCCATGCCGCCGAAAGCGAGATGTTCCTGAGCGCACTCGAAGGTGTCGCGGATCCAGAAACAAAGCGCAAGATCATCGGCAAGTTGTTCATTGATGTGTTCCAGAAACATGCGAGCGCGATCGAGGACGTCGAGTTTCTGGCTCAGGGCACGCTCTATCCCGATGTGATCGAATCAGTCAGCTTCTCTGGCGGGCCCTCGGTCACGATCAAGTCGCACCACAACGTCGGCGGCCTTCCTGAAAAGATGGGGCTGAAACTGGTCGAGCCGCTGCGTGAGCTTTTCAAGGACGAGGTGCGCGCATTAGGGCGGGAACTCGGCCTGCCTGAGCGCTTCATCGGCCGACACCCCTTTCCCGGCCCCGGCCTCGCGATCCGTTGCCCCGGTGAGATCACCCGCGAGAAGCTCGACATCCTGCGCCGCGCGGACGCGG
>SLKB01000171.1 GCA_007134805.1 Paracoccaceae bacterium | reverse complement strand
GTATAACGAACTGGGATTATTGAAATAATGTCGATCTCACTTGAGGCGGCCCGCACCATGATCGCGGCCACCCGTGCGAAGGGGCGTGACATGGGGCTGAAGCCCTTGTCGGTTGTCGTGCTCGATGCGGGCGGGCATGTGCTGGCCTTCGAGCGCGAGGATGGCGCGGCGCCGGGGCGGTTCGCGATCGCGCAGGGCAAGGCCTATGGGGCCGTGATGCTTGGCATGGCGGGGCGCGCGCAGATGGCGCGCGCCGAGGCGCAGGCCTATTTCATGGCGGCAGTGAACGGGGTCTATGGCGGGCAGGTCGTGCCTGTTCCCGGCGGTGTGCTCTTGCGGCGCGAGGGGGTTGTCATCGGCGCGATCGGCGTGACCGGGGACACGTCCGACAATGATGCCGAGGCGGCGCTCGCGGGCGCGAAGGCTGCGGGGATCGACGCCGAGGCGTGACCCCTGCAGGCCAGGAAGTGCTTTGAAAGCAGAAGCTTAGCGGCTGTTCACATAGCCGACGCTGGCGCCGATATCGGGTGCGGCGCGCAGCGCATCGAAGCCCACATCGGCACCGACATAGAGCTGCCCGCCGATATAGGCGAGCCCCAGGGTCGGCCGGATATTGCGCGACGTGAACATGTAATCGAGCCCGACAGTGCCGGCAAAACGGTCGCGCCGGTCGGACGAGAAGATCCGCAGCCCGGCGCCTGTATCGACACTTGTGCCGCCGCCGAAAGCGAAGCTGACACCGATGCCGAGGGTCGGGCCGGCGAGGGCTGGCAGGGGCGCGAGGAGGGCGAAGGCTGCCGCGAGGGCGGAAGGTTTCAAAAGATGTCTCATGCTGTGCCTCAAGGTTATGTGTTTTGGGCACAGTTATGCGATGAACGGCGCGCAGATGCAAGATATAGTATCTGCGCGGCGGAAATCAGGTTTTGAAAAATGATTTCGCCTGATGAAAAAACCACCCGAAACTGGCCTCGGGTTTTTTCAGCAGGCGAAAAAGGGTTTCAGTGGGCGAAAAAATGACCCGCGCGTGGCGCGGGTGTGGGGCGTCTGGCAGGCTGCGCGAGAATGCATGTCGGGCGCGGCCCGGGCCTGGGCGGCCGGGCCGGTCGAGAGGACGCGCGCGCAAGCCCATGTTCGGTTGCGACGCTCGGCGCTGGTGAAGATGACGCGCAGCTTGAGGTGCGCGGTCAGCCGCGCAGATCGGCCGCGATTTCGAGCATCACCTCGGCCGGGATGAAGCCGCGGATAAGCTCGGTCTCCATCACATAGGTGGGGGTGCCCGAGACCTGCAGCCGCTGGGCCAGCGCGCGGTTCTCGGCAAGGATCTCGGTGACGGCGTCGCTGTCCATCCGGGCTGCGATCTCGTCGAAATCAAGTTCCAGATCGGCGGCGAGGGTTTCGAGGAAGTCGGGTGTGATCGCCTCGCGGTGGCGCATCAGCGCGGAGTGCGCGCGCGCATAGGCCGCGTCGCCGCCGATCTGCAGCACCGAGATTGCAAAGCGCGACGCACTTTCCGAATCCGGCCCGAGGATGGGGAATTCCTTGGTGATCAGTCTGATCCCGCCATCGGTCTCGAGCACCTCGGCCATTTCTTCATGCGCGCGCTGGCAGAAGCCGCAGCGGTAGTCGATGAATTCGACAAGCCGGATATCGCCCTCGGGATTGCCGCTGACGAAGGAATGGCTGTCCTCGAAGAGCGCCGCGGCATTGGCCTCGATCAGCGCGCCGTCCATGCCGGCCTGCGCGGCGGCGGTGCGTTCCTCGAAGACGCTGACGGCCTCGAAGATGACCTCGGGGTTTGCGAGCAGATAGTCGCGCACCTGCGCGCCGAATTCCGGATCGACCCCCGGGGCCGGGGTGATCGCCGGCAGGGAGCTGGTCTCGGTGTCGGGCTCTGGCGTGTCGGTGGCGTTGCCGTTCCCGCCGGAACTGGTCAGCACGATAAGCCCGAGCGCGGCAGCGGCCAGACAGGTTCCGATCAGCGCAGTGTCGGTTACGGGAAGGGTCATGACGGGCTCCTGTGAGTGGTGTCGGGGATGCGGGCAGGCGCGCGCCCGACGGGGGCAGGGTTTTGCCCCTATAAACCCTGCGACGGCGCGGGAATCAAGCCTTGCCGGAGCGGGTGATGCAAGGCGCAGCCCAAGCGCATGATCGGGCGCGCGCGATCGTGAGCGCGGGCCGCGCGCGAAAGCGGTTTCGCGCGCGGCCCGGCCCGTGTAGGTTGTGCCGCACGACCAGGACCCACAGGGCAGAGCGACAGGGCAGGCAGGCGTGCGAGGCAGCAGGGCGCGACGTCAGGCATCGAAAAGAACAGGCTGGGGCGCGGCGGGGATGATCGCCGCGCTGATGCTGATGCTGGGCGTCACGCTGGGGGCGGGTGCCGGGGCCGAGCCGGTGCGCGTCGATGCGCGCGCCTCAACGATCAGCGCGGCCGTGGAGGCGCGCGAGGATGCGCCGGGCCGGCTTGTGGGGCTCACGCTTGCGCTGAGCGCGGCCGTGCCCTACCGGGTGCGCCTGCTCGATGCGCCGCGGCGGCTGGTGCTCGATCTGGACGGGGTGGACTGGGCGGGGTTTGCGCCCGGGCCCGTGCCGTGGGTGGCGGGCCAGCGCATGGGGCAGCTGCCCGATGGCTGGGCGCGGCTGGTGCTGGATCTGGACGGCCCCTATCTGCCCGTGCGCACCGAGCAGCGCATCGACCCTGCGACGGGTGCGGCCGAGATCGCGCTGCGCCTGGCCCCGGTCACGCCTGCGGAATTCACGGCCGCCGCGCATGACGCGCAGGCATTGATCGCGCGGTCGGATGCGGCGTTCCTGCTGCCTGCGGTGGCGGCACCGCCCGCGCCCGCGCGGCGGGAAAGCGACCCGGCGCCCGTGCGCCGGCCGCTGGTGATGCTGGACCCGGGACATGGCGGGATCGATCCCGGCGCCGAGCGCGACGGTGTGCGCGAGGCGGATCTGGTGCTTGATTTCGCGCGGCTGTTGCGCGCGGAGCTGGACGCGCGCGGGCAGTTCGATGTGGCGATGACCCGCGAGGCGGATGTCTTCGTCTCGCTCGATGCGCGGATCCGGGCGGCGCGGGTGGCGGGCGCGGATCTTTTGGTGTCGCTGCATGCCGATGCGCTGCCCGAGGGGATGGCGAGCGGCACCGTGGTCTACACGCTTGCCGAGGAGGCCTCGGACGCCTCGGCGCAGTATCTGGCCGGGCGGCATGCGCGGGCCGATCTTCTCGCGGGGGTGGACCTCACGCGCAACACAGACGAGATCGCGCGGGTGCTGATGTCGGTCACCTGGCAGGACACGGCGCCGCGCGCGCGCGCGCTGGCGCAGGCGCTTGTCGATGGGGTGGGGCAGGCCGGGCTGCGCCTGCATCGCCGGCCTGTGCAGTCGGGCGCATTCACGGTGCTGCGCGCCTCTGACATACCCTCGGTGCTGATCGAGCTGGGCTTCATGTCCTCGCCGCGCGATCTGGCGGATCTGATCGACCCTGCCTGGCAGGCGCAGATGGCCGCAGTGCTGGCCGAGGCGCTGGAGGAGTGGCTGACCGAGGATCGCGAGATGCAGGCCCTGCGCCGGCGCTGAGGCGCGCGCGGGTCACAATGTCGCGCGGGGCGCGGCGGTGGCGGGGGCTTGAGAGATGCCCGCACCCGCCCTTCTGAGGGCGGAAATCGGAAAACTGTTCCTCATCGCAGGTGATGGCCCGGGCGACCGGCGCGGGCCGCGCCCGACCTTGCCCTCGGGAGGGCGCAGTGCACCGGTGGCAAATTGCTGTGCGGTTGGAGGGGTTTGGCTGGCATGAAGCGCAGTAACTTCAGCCTGCCAAGCGCCCCGCCAGGGTCGGGCGCAGCCCTCAGTGCGGCGCTCAGACGGCGGGACGGGAACAGTTTCCCGGGCGGGCATTGCCCGGAATTTTCTTCAGCGCGCCGCGCGTGGCGCGTCCCGCGTTTTGACCTGCGCGCGCAAAGCGCGTATACAGGGAGGGTCTAGATCAGGATCCTGTTGTGCTACGTGCCATTCTCTCCTTCGTCGGCGGGCTGTTCAGCTTCGCCATTACCTTGCTGTTCGTCGCGGCGCTCGCCGTGGGCGGGGTGTTCTGGTATTATGGCCAGGATCTGCCCAGCCATGAGCAGCTGGCCAATTACGACCCGCCCACGATCAGCCGGATCTATTCGGGTGAGGGGCGGCTCATCGATGAATTCGCGACCGAGCGGCGGCTTTTCACGCCGATCGACGATATCCCCGAGCAGGTGCGCAACGCGTTCATCGCCGCCGAGGACCGCAATTTCTATGCCCATTCCGGCTTTGATGCGCGCGCGATCGCGGCGGCAGGCTATGAGGCTGTCGCCTCGCGCGGCGAGAATGTCCGCGGGGCCTCGACCATCACGCAGCAGGTGATGAAGAACTTCCTGCTCTCGGGCGACCGGACGGGCGAGCGCAAGATCCGCGAGCTGATCCTGGCCACGCGCGTCGAGGCGACGCTGAGCAAGGACCAGATCCTGGAATTGTATCTCAACGAGATCTTCCTGGGGCAGAATTCCTACGGGGTGACGGCGGCCGCGCAGACCTATTTCAACAAGGCGCTCGACGATCTGGAGCTGCACGAGATCGCGTATCTCGCGGCCCTGCCGCAGGCGCCCTCGACCTTCCATCCGGTGCGCAACCGCGAGCGTGCGCTGGGGCGGCGCGGCTATGTGCTGGGCGAGATGCTGCGCAATGGCTTCATCACGCGCGAGGAACATGACGCGGCGCGCGCCGCACCGCTGAGCACGGTGCAGTCGGGCGATTTCCCCTCGTCGCGCCAGTCGATGCCGCCGCGCGACTATTTCACCGACGAGATCCGGCGGCAATTGTCGGGCAGCTTCGGCGAGGAGGAGTTCTTCTCGGGGGGCCTGAGCATCCGCGCGACGGTCGATCCCGAGATGCAGCAGGCCGCAGCCCATGCGCTGCAGCGCGCGCTCGAGCGCTATGACCGCAATCTGGGGCGGTTCCGCACCACCGGGCTGCGCATCGATGAGGCCGCGCTCGGCGATGAGGCAAGCTGGCGCGCCGCGCTGGCGCGGCTCGACGTCGCGCGCGACATCACATTGGGCAGCCGCTGGTATCCGGCCGTGGTGCTGGAGGCGAGCGCCGATCAGGTGCGGCTCGGCATCGAGGATGTGGCCACGGATGTGGACGGCCCGCATGTGGTCGCGCGCGCGGATCTCGACTGGGCGCGGGGGTCGATGTCGGACAACATGAGCGCGGGCGATGTCGTCTATGTGCGCCGCGTGACGTCGGACAGCGACGACAGCTTCATCCGCTGGTCGCTGCGGCAGGTGCCCGAAGTGCAGGGCGGGCTGATGGCGATGGATGT
>SLKB01000384.1 GCA_007134805.1 Paracoccaceae bacterium | reverse complement strand
GTTGTCGTGGACCCGATGATCAGCGTGCGAATCCGCGTATGGCCATAGGCCCCCATCACCAGCATGTCGAATTGCGCCTCCTCGACCAGCTTGCCAAGCGCGGTTTCCGGCTGACCGGCGAGGACCGAGGTCTCTGCCTCGAGCCCCGCGGCCCCCAGCAGCGCCTGTGCATCCTCCAGCCCTTTCCTGACCTCGTTCGTCGCGGCTCCGACGGTCACGACATGCACCGACAGGCCCTGAAACAGCGGGCTTCGGGCAATATGGTCCACGGCCTTCATCGCCGATGTCCCGCCATCATAGGCGACGAGCACCTTCGAGATTGGCTTGAACGCGCGGGACGCGACGAAGACGGGTTTCGTGCTGGCACGGATGATCCGCTCCAGATTGGAGCCCAGATGGCCCTTGGCAAAATCGGCCGCTTCGCCGCGCTTGCCGATCATGATCACGCGGGCGTCCGTTTCGATCTCGCCGATCGCCTCGACGATATCCCCCTGACGCAGGCGCGTGGTGATCTCATCGACCCCTGCCTTGTCGAGGATCGTGCGCGCATCTTCCAGAATGGCGCGGCCCCGGGCACTGATCAGTTTCGCGCGCTGCGCATCAAGATCCGCCAGTTCCTGCAGCAGCGCGGACCGCGCGCCCAGCTTGATCGAGCCCGAAAGGTCGCGCTTCTCGGGCGCATCACGGCGGCCCAGAACATGGATCAACTCAACCGGCGCATCAGTGCGCTGCGAAATCCACGCGGCATGCTCGCACAGCGAGGCCGAATAGATCGACCCGTCAACAAGAGCCACGATTTTCTGTGGTTGGTCGGTCATGTCATCCCCCCTCAATGCGACATCAACTTGTCCATCGCGCCCGGCTTGTCATGAATGGCAAGCTTGTCAACGATGGTCTCAGTCGCCGCGTTCATGCCGATCACTTCAACCTCGGCCCCGTCGCGGCGGAATTTCAGGATCGCCATGTCCAGCGACTGAACCGACGAGATATCCCAGATATGCGCGCGGCTGACATCAATGATGACCTTGTCGAGTGTTTCCTTGAAGTCGAACGCGTCCATGAAATCCTCGACCGAGCCGTAGAACAACTGCCCCTCCACGATATAGGTGCGCACGCGCCCGTCCTTTGAAATCGTGCTGCGCATGGTGAACAGCTGCGCGATCTTGCCCGCAAAGAAGATGCCCGACAACAGCACGCCCACCAGCACGCCAATGGCCAGGTTATGCGTGTAAACCACCGTCACCACAGTCGCGATCATCACCACCGAGCTGGAGCGCGGATGCACCTTCAGCGCCTTGATCGACGACCAGGAAAACGTGCCGATGGACACCATGATCATCACCGCGACGAGGGCTGCCATGGGGATCTGTTTCACCAGATCGCCCAGCACCAGGATCAGGAACAGCAGATAGACACCCGCGGCAAAGCACGACAGCCGCCCGCGCCCGCCGGATTTGACGTTGATGATCGACTGCCCGATCATCGCACAGCCCGCCATGCCGCCGATGAACCCGGTCGCGGTGTTGGATATGCCCTGCCCGATGCATTCCTGATTGCGGTCCGAACGCGTGTCGGTCAGGTCATCGACGATATTCTGCGTCATCAGGCTTTCGAGCAGCCCCACGACCGCGATGGCCATGGAATAGGGCAGGATGATCGTCAGCGTCTCAAATGTCAGCGGAATGTCGGGGATCAGGAACACCGGCAGCGTGTCGGGCAATTCGCCCATGTCGCCCACCGTGCGCACATCGAGCCCCAGCACGATGGCCACGATCGTCAGCACCACGATGGTCACCAGCGGCGAGGGGATTGCACGCGTCAGCATCGGCAACCCGTAGATGATGCCCAGGCCCGCCGCCACCAGAACATAGGTGATCCAGGACACCTCGCGCGGGTCCAGTTCGGGCAATTGCGCCAGAAAGATCAGGATCGCCAGCGCGTTCACGAACCCCGTCATGACCGATTTCGACACATAGCGCATGATGAAGCCCAGCTTCAGCAGCCCCGCCCCGATCTGCAGCAGCCCCGCCAGAACCGTGGCGGCAAGCAGGTATTCCAGCCCGTGATCGCGCACCAGCGTGACCATCAGCACTGCCGTCGCGGCCGTCGCCGCCGAAATCATGCCCGGCCTGCCGCCCGTGAAGGCAATCAGCACTGCAATGGAAAAGCTGGCATAGAGCCCGACTTTCGGGTCCACGCCCGCGATGATGGAAAAGGCGATGGCTTCGGGAATAAGCGCAAGCGCGACAACAAGCCCGGCAATCAGATCGCCGCGCACATTGCCAAACCACTGCGCGCGGTAAGCATCGATTGAAATCATGTCACAGGTTCCTGTCCAGCACTGTCTGAAACGCAGCACACCGGGTTTTCAGAGTGTTTTTTCAGGTTATCCGGCGGATCGGCGGCCGGAAGAGCCACCCGGACTTGCACCGGGTCCATGCGGATTGCGCGGGTGGTACGCGAAAAGATGCATCTTGCGCAACTCTAAAAGGGCGCATTGCAGCCGCAGCCCAGCGAACGCCGCTGCGGTTGCCACATTTTCAGGCCATCGCCGCGCGGAGGGTTGAAAGCTGGCTGTCAGCCGCCACTTTCCGACACAGGACAGGATGCGCGATTTTTCCGGGAATTAGGCGGAGGCCGGGGTGGAACTGACACTTCTAGACGGTGGCATGGGGCAGGAATTGCTGCGCCGCTCGGGCGACAGGCCGACGCATCAATGGTCGGTCCGGCTGATGCGCGATCACCCCGATCTTCTGGCGCAGATCCATGCAGAGTTCTTCGCCGCAGGCGCGGATATCGCCACGGCCAACACCTACGCGCTGCAGCGCGACCGGCTCGACGGGACCGATCTGGAAGGGGCGTTCGAGGCACTCTATGACATCGCGCTGCACGCGGCCGCGCAGGCGCGCGCGGCGCACGGGTCTGGGCGTGTTGCCGGCGCGCTTGGCCCGCTCCATGGCAGCTACCGCCCCGAGCATCACCCCGATCTCGACACCGCGCGCCCGCTCTATGCCGAAGGCGCGCGGCGCATGCAGGGGCGCGTCGATCTGGTGATCTGCGAAACGGTCGCCTCGCTTACCCATGCGCGCGCCGCACTGCAAGGCGCGCAGGCTGCCGGGGTGCCCGTCTGGCTGGCCGTGACCGTGGATGACACCAGCGGCGCGCGCCTGCGCTCGGGCGAGGCCGTAGCCGATGTGATCGCCGTGGCGCGCGATGAGGGGGCGGCGGCGCTGCTCGTCAATTGCTCAGCCGTGGAGGCGATCCCCGCGGCGCTTGACGCGCTGGGTCCCAGCCCGCTGCCGCGCGGGGTCTATGCGAATGCCTTCACCAGCATCGCGACAGCCTTCAAGGCCGCGAAGGCCGATGTGAGCGTCCTGCAGGCGCGCGGCGACCTTGGCCCCGCCCGCTATGCCGATCACGCGCAGCGCTGGCATGCCCAAGGGGCCAGCATCATCGGTGGCTGCTGCGAGACGGGCCCCGCCCATATCGCCGAGCTGGCCCGCAGGCTGCGGCCCGGCACTGCGCGCAAGCCCCTCGCGAATGCGCCGCGCAACCAGACCGATCCAGTCTGAGCGCGCCCGCCCCCTGCCCGCCACGATAATCGCACATCGCCCCCATCGCCGCGGCTGGCGCGCGGCCGCGCGCTGCCCTATGCTGCGCGATGCGAGGCAGGGAGCATCAAGAGTTTCGCATGAGGGGACGATACGGGCTCGACGCGATTGATCTGCGCATCCTCAGTGCGATCCAGTCGCATGGGCATCTGAGCAAGACGCGTCTCGCCGAGATCGTGAACCTGTCGCCCACCCCCTGCTGGGAACGGCTGACCCGGCTCAAGGCGGCCGGTTTCATCCGCGGATACCGCGCCGAGATCGCGCTTGACCGGATCGCCGACATCACCGAGGTCGTCGTCACGGTTTCCCTCGCACATCACCGCAGAGCGGATATCGAGCGCTTCGAGGCCGCGATCCGCAATGTCGAGGCGATCACCCGGTGCATCGCGACAGGGGGCGGGATGGACTATGTCATGACCGTGCTCTGCCCCAGCCTCGCCGCCTTCCAGAAGGTGATGGAGTCCCTCATCGCGGCCGAGTTGGGGATCGACCGCTACATGACCTATATCGTCACGCGCGAGGTCAAATCGACGCCGCCGAATCTCGCGAATCTGTGCACCCGGACAGGGGGTTAGACGCGCCCGCCCGAACAGTCTGCAAGCGCCGCCAAGAAGGGTCCGCGTGGTCTGCGCGCGGCGCATCTTCAGTCCGCGCTGCGCGGGCTGCTGTGCTAGCCCTGAGGCCTGTCCAGAATCCGCGGTGCAGGGCACCGCCGATCACGAAAGGGGAGGACCATGGCACAGACATCAGATCCCGGCTTCGGAACCCAGATCCGCAAATCCCCGTATTTCGACGCGACGCTGCGCTGGGGCGCGCGCGGGTTCTCGGTCTATAACCACATGTACATCCCGCGCGATTTCGGCGACCCGGTGCAGAATTTCTGGAACTTGGTCAATGACGCGATCCTGTGCGACGTCGCGGTCGAGCGGCAGGTCGAGATCTCGGGCCCGGACGCGGCGGAATTCACCCAGCTTCTGACCCCGCGCAACCTCTCGCAGATGGCCGTCGGGCAGTGCAAATACGTGCTGATCACCAATTCCGAGGGCGGCATCCTCAACGATCCGATCCTGCTCCGGCTCGGCGAGAAGAAGTTCTGGCTCTCGCTTGCCGACAGCGACATCCTGCTCTGGGCGCAGGGTCTGGCCGCCTTCGCACGGCTCGACGTGACGATCCGCGAACCCGACGTCTCGCCGCTGCAACTGCAAGGCCCGAAATCCGGCGCGGTGATGCGCGCGCTCTTTGGCGAGAGCATCATGGACCTGCGCTATTACTGGCTGCGCGAGCTCGATCTCGACGGCATCCCGCTGATCGTGTCGCGCACCGGCTGGTCGAGCGAACTTGGCTATGAGATCTACCTGCGCGACAGCACCCGCGGCGATGAGCTGTGGGAGCGGATCATGGCCGCGGGCGTGCCGCTGGGGCTGAAGCCCGGCCACACCTCGACCATCCGCCGGATCGAAGGCGCGATGCTGTCCTACCACGCCGACGCGGATATCAGCACCAACCCCTATGAGCTGGGCCTCGACCGGCTGGTCGATCTTGACATGGAAGCCGCGTTCATCGGCAAGGGCGCGCTGCGCCGGATCCGCGACGAAGGCGTGCGCCGCAAGCAGGTGGGCCTGCAGATCGACGGCCCGCCGCTTGCGGGCCCGAACACCAGGTTCTGGCCCGTCCACAGCGATGGCGTGCCGGTCGGCAAGGTGACATCTGCCGTCCATTCGCCGCGGCTCGATCGCAACATC
>SLKB01000116.1 GCA_007134805.1 Paracoccaceae bacterium | reverse complement strand
ATATAGGCGACCACGGGCTTGGTCATGTGATCACGCGCAAAGGCCGCCGCATCCGCTTCCTGCGGCCCGCCGATCTCGCCGATCATCATTACGGCATCGGTCTGGGGGTCAGCCTCGAACAACTCGAGGATATCGCGGAAGCTCGAGCCATTGATCGGATCGCCGCCGATACCGACCGAGGTCGACACGCCGATGCCCAGCGCCTTCATCTGGCTCGCTGCCTCATAGCCCAGCGTGCCGGAGCGCCCGACGATGCCCACGCGGCCCGGCAGGTAGATATGCGGCGGCATGATCCCCATGAAGCCGCGCCCCGGGCTGATGATACCCGCGCAATTCGGCCCGATCAGCCGCATCTTCCGCGCGGCCGGGAAGCGGCGCAGGAAGCGCTTGACGCGCATCATGTCCTGCGCCGGGATGCCGTCGGTCACGCAGACAGCAAGCTGAAGCCCTGCCTGAGCGGCTTCCATGATCGCATCGGCCGCGCCGTGTGGTGGCACGAAGACGAGCGAAGCCTGCGCGCCCACAGCCTCGACCGCTTCGCGCACAGTATCGAAGACGGGGCGGTCGAGGACCGTCTCGCCGCCGCGGCCGGGTGTAACACCGGCGACGACGTTGGTGCCGTTGCGGATCATGTCCTCGGCGTGGAACTTCCCGATCCGGCCGGTCATCCCCTGCACGATCACGCGTGTTGTCTCATCGATCAGAATGGCCATGCTGACACTCCTTCAGGCTGCAAGCCGCGGGCGGGCAGCGACCGCGATCGTCGCGGCTTCGGCCAGGGTTTCGGCGGTCATCATCGGCAGTTCGGAGGACGCGATGATGCGCTGCCCTTCCTCGACATTGGTGCCGGCAAGACGCACCACGACCGGCATGTTCAGATCGAGCTCGCGGTAGGCGTCGACAACTCCCTGGGCCACCCAGTCGCACCGGTTGATCCCGGCAAAGATATTGACCAGCACGACCGACACATTCGGGTCCGACAGCACGGTGCGGAAGGCCGCGACGACACGCTCAGGGCTCGCACCCCCGCCGATGTCGAGGAAATTGGCAGGCGCACCGCCCGCAAGCTGGATCATGTCCATCGTCGCCATCGCAAGCCCCGCGCCATTGATGATGCAGCCGATATCGCCCTCGAGCCCGACATAGTTCAGCCCGTGTTCGGCAGCTGCATCCTCGCGCGGGTCTTCCTGACCGGGGTCTCGCAGGGCCGCGACCTCGGGGCGGCGGAAGAGCGCGTTGGTATCGAAACTCATCTTGGCGTCGAGCGCGACCAGATGGCCAGGGGCGGTGATCACCAGCGGATTAATCTCGACCATGGTCGCATCCAGATCGCGAAACGCCCGGTAGCAGCCGCGCATGACGGTTTCGAACTGCGCCACCTGATTCCCCTGCATGCCCAGCCCGAAGGCAAGTTCGCGCGCCTGGAAGGGCACGAGCCCGGTTGCCGGGTCGATCACCATGCGCAGCAGGGCGTCTGGCTTCTCTTCGGCCAGATCCTCGATCTCGATGCCCCCTTCGCGCGAGGCGACGATCATGATGCGCTCGGATTTCCGGTCGAGCACAAGGCCTAGATACAATTCCTGGCCGATATCAGTGGCCTGTTCGACCAGCAGACGATGCACGGGCTTGCCCTGCGCATCGGTTTGCTTGGTCACCAGATTGCGCCCCAGAAGCGACGCGGCGAAGGCGCTCAGCTCGGCCTCGTTGCGGCAGAGCTTGACGCCCCCCGCAGCGCCGCGCCCGCCCGCATGAACCTGCGCCTTGACGACAACCGGAAACCCGAGCTGGCGCGCCTCATGAGCGGCCTGTTCCGGGGTGAAGGCGATCCCGCCATCAGGCACCGGCACATTGAAGCGGCGCAGCAGGTCCTTTGCCTGATGTTCATGAATGTCCATCGGTTCCTCCTCTCATTCAGCGGCGACAGGCGGCGTGCTGCGCGCCATGATCGCATCGGATAGCGAGATCACGTTCATCGCCATCTTCTCGGACGCGGCGTCGATCATCTTGCCATCGAGCGCCGCAGCCCCTTTGCCCTCCGCTTCGGCCTTGCGCAGCTCTTCGATAATCCGCCGGGCGCGGGTGACCTCGGCCTCTGGCGGGCTGAAGACCTGGTTGGCCATCTCGATCTGGCTGGGATGAATCGCCCATTTGCCCTCGAACCCAAGGGCGGCGGCGCGCTCGGCCGCGGCGATATACCCGTCTGGATCAGCGAAATCGCCGAACGGGCCGTCAAGCGCGCGCAACCCGTAGGCGCGGCAGGCAATGATCATGCGCGAGAGCGAGGCATGCCACTGATCGCCCGGATAGGCTGGATTGAGCCCCCCGATATTGACCGTGCGCGCGCGCATCGAGGCGGCGTAATCCGCCACACCAAAGTGAAGTGCCTCGAGCCGCGATCCCTGCCCCGCCCCATAGCGCGCGATCTCTTCGACATTGGCCATGCCGAGCGCGGTCTCTATCAGCGCCTCGATGCCGACCCGGTTGGTCAGCCCGCAGGCCTGCTCGATCTGGTTGACCAACGCCTCGACCATGTAGAGATCGGACACCACGCCTAGCTTCGGCACCAGCAGCATGTCGACCCGGTCACCTGCCTGCTCCATCACATCGACCACGTCACGATACATGTAGGGCGTGTCGAGCCCGTTGATCCGCACGCTCACGCTCTTGCCGCGCGCGGCCCAGTCGATGCGGTTGAGCGCCTCGATCGCGTTGCGGCGCGCCTGAGGCTTTTCCGGGGGGGCGACTGCGTCTTCCAAATCGAGGAAAACCACATCGGCCGAACTTTCTGCAGCTTTCTCGATCATCGCGGGGTTCGAAGCCGGGACCGCCAGCGTCGAGCGCTGCAGGCGCTGGCGGCGCAGGGGGTGAAGAGTGTGACTCATGGCTGAGGGGTCCTTCTATTCGGCGGCAATGGTGAGAAACGGGCGCTGAAGCTCTGCGACGGGCTCGGGATCGGCAAAAACCCCCTGGGCTGCCGCGACCCCTGCCCCGAGGGGCACTGCTGCCCCGGCGGCCCGCAGCGACAATTCTGCAACTCCAAGCGCCGCAAGGCACATCCCCTCGTTCAGATCGCCGAGATGCCCGATGCGGAACACCCGCCCCGCGAGCGGCCCGAGGCCGCTGCCGAACTGCGTGTTGTATCGCCTGCGCGCGATCTCGATGACCGCGCGTGCGTCGATGCCCTGCGGCGTGCGGATCGCTGTGACCGTGTCCGATGCGAAGACGCGGTGCCCTGCCATGATCCGAAGCCCCAGCGCTTCGACACCGGCGCGAATGCCACTGGCCAGACGGTTGTGGCGCGCATGCACCGTGTCCAGACCCTCTGCGTGCAACCGCTCTAGCGCTGCGCGCAACCCGTGCAGCAGTTGCGATGGCGGAGTGAACGGGAAGGACCCCGCCTCATGCGCCGAAAGCATCGCGCGCAGATCGAGGAAACTGCGCACCATCCCTGCGCCGTCCATCGCCGCTAGCGCGCGCGGGCCGGCCGCGACAATCCCGAGGCCCGCGGGACACATCAGCCCTTTCTGGCTTCCTGCCACGGCCAGATCAACGCCCCAGGCATCCATCGCGAAGGGGATCGAGCCGATCGACGACACCCCGTCCACGAACAGAAGCGCGTCATGGAAGGAGGTGTCGAGCGCTGCCCGCACCGCAGCGACATCGGATGTCACCCCGGTCGAGGTCTCGTTATGGGTCACGAAAACCGCCTTGATGGCGCCATGACGGTCGCGCCCAAGCCGCCGCCCAATCTCGATTACCGGGCACGGCGCCCCCCAGGCTGTGTCGATGATCTCTACCTCGAGCCCAAGCGCCATTGCCATCTCGGCCCAAAGTGCCGAGAAATGCCCGTGCCGCGCGACAAGCACCTTGTCACCCGGCGACAGCGTGTTGGTGATCGCCGCTTCCCAGCCTGCCGTCCCGGAACCCGGCAACAACGCGATCTGGGCCTGCGACGTCCCGAAGACAGGCCGCAGCCCGTCGCGCACCTCCTCCAGCAAGCGGGCGAAGCAGGGGGCACGATGATCCTGCATCGGCACGATCATCGCCCGCGCGACATCGGCGGGGATGTTCGTCGGTCCTGGAATGAAGAGATGGGCTGTCCCGGTCTGCATGTCGGCTCCTCCTTGGCGTCAGTTGTTCATGCCAGACGCGGCCGGATTGCTGCGAATGAAAGCGGGTTCTGCTGTAAATGCGAAAGTTTACACAGCAACGGATTTGTAATATTGTAAAGCAACACCTTTCAAGGGGCGGTTTCATGCGCAAGACCTTCATTGGCCCGCATTTGCGGCGCCTGCGTCAGGAAGCAAGCGAAACACAAGCGCAGATGGCCCGTCGCCTCGGTGTGAGCGCGGCTTACGTGAACCTGCTCGAGAACAACCAGCGATCCGTGTCGGTCGCGATCCTTTTGCGGCTGTTCGAGCAATACGGTGTCGATTGGCATGACATCGCCGAGGATGGCGCAGGTGCGCAGCTCGCCGACCTGCGTGGCGCGCTGCAGGATCCGCTGTTCGACGAAACCCGCCCCGATCTGCAGGAACTGCGCGCGGCCCAGACCCACGCTCCCACGCTGGTCAATGCGTTTCTGCGGTTGCACCGCGCCTTTCTGACCACCTCGGATCAGCTTCTGGCCCACGCAACACCAACCGGCGGCATGGGCCCTGTCTTCAGTGCCTCGCCAGAGGGGGCCGTGCACCACTTCTTCCGCCGCCAGCGTAATCATTTCACAGCACTCGAAGATGCGGCCGACGCCTTCTGGCCGGGCACGGCCCCGGCGACCGACGATCTCTACACGGCCCTCAAGTTGCGCCTGCAAGATCGGCATGGCATTTCGGTCAGGCTTGTGCGGGTCGCTGAATTGCCACGCATGCTGCGCCATTTCGACCAGCCGCGCGCGCAGGTTCTGCTCTCCGAGGCGATGGACCACCCCAACCGCGTGTTCCAGCTTGTGCATGTACTGGGGCTGATCGAATGCCGCGAGATCATCGGGGGCATCCTCGGCAAATCCGATATCGACGACAAGCAGGGCCGTGCGCGCTGTCTGGTCGAGCTTGCCAACTACTTCGCGGCCGCCGTGCTGATGCCGTATGAACCGTTTCTCACCGAGGCGCGCGCGTCGAAATATGACTTCGACCATCTGGCGACCCGCTTCGGGGTCAGCTTCGAGCAGGCCTGCCACCGCGCCACCACCCTGCAACGCGACAGCGCGCAGGGCGTCCCCTTCTTCTTCCTGCGCCTCGACAAGGCTGGCAATGTCACCAAGCGCTTCAACGCCACCGATTTCCAACTGGCCGAATATGGCGGTGCATGCCCCAAGCTGGATGTACACATGACCTTCCGCTTGCCGGGGCGGATAGTGTCGCAAGT